>CAZSSR010000126.1:0-3348 GCA_964609605.1 uncultured Bacillaceae bacterium
GATTAGTAAAAAGGTGATAAACAATGTATAAACAAAATAGGTATAAAACTAAAATTAAGAAATTCTCATATATAATAACACCTCTAATTGGCATTACTATTATTCTGTTAATGCTTGGAATTATTTGGTTTTGGGAAACGAATGGACGTCAATTGTACTTATATGAAGACGTCGTTGTGCTAAATCAAGACATACAAAAAGGAACTACTATTAAAGAAGATATGTTAATTTACGAGAAGTTAGAGGCAGATAAAATTATTAATGAAGCGGTATTGTATAAGGATATATTAATAGGCTTAGAAACGAAACATTTTATACCAAAGGGAGCACAACTTCATTTAAATTATTTTGATAATCAAGGAATAATAATGAGTGATAATACATATATAGTTAGGATTCCAAATGAATGGTTATATTCAATTCCTAATACATTGCGTAGGAAAGATAATATAGCATTCTATGCTGTTACAAGTGAGGATAAAAAACAACTTGAAGAGGTTAATGGAAACGGTGAATTTATCGTTAGTAAGAATCCGATTTTGGAAACAAAAGTTGCTTATGTGAAGGATAGCGCTAATAGGGAGGTTCAGACAGTTAGCTATGAAGAAAGGATTGATGGTAGTTCAATAATATCAGAGGTATTAATAATAGCTTCACCGAATCAATTTAATATTTTAGAGGATGTAATTAATAGAGGCGATAAGCTGATTATTATGTATTCAGAGGGTGAATAATTATGAAATTGTTATTAATAAGTAATGATAAAGATCTTACTGATTATTTTAAAGATTCAGAATATTTTGTTGTACAACAAGAGAGTAAAATAATCAGTTTACATGGATTTGAAGTAATAATTATAAGTGATATTGAGGTTTGCAATAATGAATTATTTTGTGTATTTGAATTAAATGAAATGGAGAAATACTTAGATAAACATATTTTTTATATATTATCAGATAAATATGATAATCAATCTATAAGAAATATATATTCAATTTGCAAGATGAGAAATATAATAATAATTCCTCCAAAATTATCAATGAAACAAATTAAAGATAAGGTGATAGAGCATATAAAGCCAAGGGAAAGCAAGGAAAACGGAAATGTTATTACATTTTTTGGAGCTGACAGTAAAGTTGGGACAACTATGACTGCTCACTGTGTGGCTGAAACTTTGGCAAAAAGGACAGATATTAAAGTTGGATTATTTTTTCTGAATAACAACCCGAGTACTAATTATATAAAAAATAGTAATATTGCAGGGTTAGATAATATAAAAATCAAACTTTTTAATAACATATTAAAAGCAGAAGAGTTAATGGATATTTGTTTAAAAGAAGAAAATGATTTATACATTTTACCGGGTGTTGATAATTATCCAGATTCTAGGCAATATCATCCTAAACATATAGAGAGGTTGATAGAGCTGGCAGCAGAAAAATTTAACATACTTATTATTGATGCAGGAAGTAACATAGATTCTGGGTTAGCAATAGCTTCTATAAATTTAGCTAAAATTAAATATCTCGTTGTTACTCAAC
Source organism: uncultured Bacillaceae bacterium (assembly GCA_964609605.1). Classification (GTDB taxonomy): domain Bacteria; phylum Bacillota; class Bacilli; order Tepidibacillales; family Tepidibacillaceae; genus CAZSSR01. The sequence continues at coordinate 1,542 of CAZSSR010000126.1, forward strand.
AAGAGGCAATAAGAAAAAATTTTCTACGAACTGAAGCACAAACATTCGGCCACTTAAATATTGATTCTAAACAATTTTTGCTTGTTATTAACAAATATATAAATTCAAACTATATTTATAATACAAGGCAAATGGCAGGTATATACAAAATGATGTTAGCAGTTTCAATACCACATTTAGAATTTATTGGGTGGCAGGCTGAAATTGAACAAAAAACTTTAAATCACTATGGTAACGTGGTGTTTAATAAACAGATAGATTATTTATCAAGATTAATTGCAACACAGATGCATATCCCTTATAAGGAACAAGAAAAAGAAAATATTATTAGAAGAACTTTAAACAATATTGGGGGTATCTTGTGAAAACTGAGAAGTTTTATCTTGATAATTATATTAGTAAAAAACAAGATATAATATCTGGTCAAGTTACTCACGAGAATTTTAATAGTAGCTATATGATTTTTAATAAATTATGTGATCAGGTTAGTCGTTATTTTTTATTAGAATGGGAGAGTGAACAGGGAAAGGGAGGCATTGCATCAGAACATTTGTTAGAATATCAAAAAAAAGCCATTATAGGTTATCCACAAGAAGTGAATTATTTTATCGCTAAAATAAATGAATACTTAAAAAGAGATAGATTACAAAATGAATGGTTCCCAAATTGGTACAAAGATTTAACATCGGCAATTTTTCACGAAAATTGGGGATTAACTGGGATTGCTGAATGGAAGGGAATAAAAAATAGCAGTTCAGCAAAAATCATTGGTGAAAAAATCTTTTTTCTTATTGATGGGAAGATGGAACTTCAAAAGCAAAGAATTTCAAATAACCGCTTAAAACAGCTTAGAAAAGCTTTATTATTAAGAAATCCTGAGATTCATCTGAATAATAAATATGCTGAAGTTTATATGCTTGATGGCACACGAATAACCATTTTTGAAGATGCAAAGGAACCTACTATTATTTTTAGAAAGTATATTATTGAAAATTTAAGTTTTGAAGAACAGGCAGAAAAAGGAAGTATACCCTTTGAAGTAATACCTATGTTAAAAGCTAAAGTAAATGTTGGTTATAATGTTAATTTTATTGGCCCAGTAAGAAGTGGTAAAACTACATTTTTAAAAACCTGGCAAAGTTATGAGGATGAAACTTTAGAAGGAGTTTTAATAGAAACTGACCCAGAGATACCTTTACACTTAATTATGCCGACTGCTCCAATTATTCAGATAGTGGCAGATGGGGATAAACTAAAAAATATAATTAAATCCTTAATGCGATCTGATGCAGACTATTTTATAATTGCCGAAGCAAGAGATGCAGTTGCATTATACATAGCTATAAAAATTACAACTAAAGGTACTAGAAGAGTGAAAAGCACTTATCATTCCTCAGATGCAATAGATTTTGTTTATGATGCGGCAAGTGAAATAATTCAAGAATTCGGTGGAGAGCTGTGGCCTACGATTGTTAAAGTAGCGAAAGGGTACCATTATATATATGAATTTATTCAACTTAAGGATAAAACAAAAAAAAGATTAAAGGGAATTTATGAAATTAGATATGATGCTGTTTCATTTAAGATTACAATTCATCAAATAATGAAGTATAACTTTTATAAAGATGATTGGACTTATAAATACGATATTGGGATAGATAAGGAACAGATTGCGTTACAGGAAGATTATAGTTCATTTGAAATATTTAGAGATGAGTTAAAAAAATTAGCTAAACTAAAACCAATGGAAGGAGAACATATTACTATTCCTGCATACGTTAATTATTTTATTAATAAATAGGAAGTG
>CAZSSR010000126.1:3358-4218 GCA_964609605.1 uncultured Bacillaceae bacterium
GTTATAATGTTTGATTTTTTAGAATCGTTTATGTATTTCTTTATTTATTTAAGCATATTTTTCGGATTTTGGTTAATATTATATCCAGTTTTCTTCTTTTTTTATAACAAAATGAAAGTTTCTAGAAGATTTAGGTCAGTTAAATTACATAACAGTAAAAAAAGAAAAAGTAAATTAATTAAAAATATAGAAATGTTATTATCTACTACTTATAATCTCAATTCATCATACTATATGATTTCTTTTTTTCTAATATCCATGTTGCTAGTATGTATAAGTTTTGCAGTTTTTTTTAATAGTAGTAAACATGTATTTATTAATATTTTACTATCAATTTTAATCGGCTTCTTGCCGTATATAATGCTGAAAATTAGATTATATAATATCCGGGTATTAAGTAGTTATGAAGCAGAGGGGTTAATTTCAGAGCTTGTAAGTCAATATAAGATTAATCATTTGAATATGATAGAAGCAATTGACCAAACTGTTCCTAAAATAGGTGGACAACCCTATTCGCAAAAAGCATTATTTAAATTAAGCATTGCAATTAAACAATATCATGATGAAACGGATTTAGAAAATATTATAAAGGAATTTAATTATTACATTAATACTAGTTGGTCTTTTCTTTTAGCTAATAACTTATTTTTAAGTATTGGACAAGGCGATGACGTCAGCGAAGCACTAGAAGATATTCTTGATGAATTAAAAGATCTAAAGTTAATATATGAAAAAAATAGACAATATAATCATGAAACTTTAATAATGATTAAATATATAACTCCAGGTGTTTATTTATTAAGCGTTTATACAATGTTTGCATTGTTTGGATTTGACATTGATAAATTTGTTAATTATCA
>CAZSSR010000126.1:4228-4445 GCA_964609605.1 uncultured Bacillaceae bacterium
AAAGATCCGATAGGTCTTAAATTTTTTATCTTAATAATAGTTTTTATTATATTTAATTATTTTATATATATATTTTTAAAAAGACAAAAAAATGATTTTTAAAATTATTTATTAGGTAGTGATCTTTTGAAGGTTCAATTAATATATTTGTTAATTTTAAGCGTCTTAGGTGTGGTATCTGTTTTATGCTTTACTAAAACAAGAGTATTGAATACTC
>CAZSSR010000127.1:0-4356 GCA_964609605.1 uncultured Bacillaceae bacterium
AGTACGTGGGCTAAGGATATTAACAAACAATTAAAAATTGCTAATGTTTCTGAACATTTTGCTGAATATGGCAAATTACCTGATTTAACGAAGGTTAATTTCGATAATGATGTTGTATTTACTTGGAATGGAACTACTAGCGGAGTGAAAATACCTAATGGTGATTTTATTCCTTCTGATAGAAAGGGCCTTACAATATGTGATGCCACTTCAGCGGTATTTGCAATGGAAATACCGTGGGATAAGATTGATGTTCTCACGTTTTCTTGGCAAAAGGTTCTTGGTGGAGAGGCAGCTCATGGGATGCTAATATTATCTCCTCGAGCAGTTGAAAGAATAGAAAGCTATATTCCTGCTTGGCCAATGCCTAAAATATTTCAATTAAGAAAAGGGAAAGAGATTGATAGGGCGCTTTTTGAAGGGGCTACAATTAATACCCCATCTATGCTTTGCAATCAAGATTATTTAGATGCTTTAGAATGGACTGAATCTGTTGGGGGACTTAAAGACTTAATAGAAAGAAGTAATAACAATTTACAGGTTATTGAAGACTTTGTTAATAAACATAGTTGGATTAGCTTTTTAGCTGAAGACCCAAGTATTCGTTCAAATACAAGCGTATGTTTAAAGGTTGATCTTGACAAAGATAAATTAAAAGAAATAATTAAAATATTAGATAATGAACAAGTAGCTTATGATATTGGTTCATATCGTGACGCACCTGATGGATTGAGAATATGGTGTGGAGCTACTATAGAGGCTGAAGATATTAGAATAATGCTTGAATGGCTTGAATGGGCATTTGAAGAAGTAAAATAAAATAAAATAAAAAACATAAAGGGACAATTTTAAAATATATCCCTTTATGTTTTTTTAGTTTTTTAAAAATTACTCGTTAGATTCATCTATTGATTTTGGAACCAAAACATTTTTAAAGTATGGTATTAATAATAATATCACTAGAATTACAGCTTGTGCTCCCAACATCCAATAAGTTGAAGTAAATACTGATACTTCGAGTGTATCTCTAGGGACAAGCGAAGCAGTTGGTCTTAAATAATGAACTGGGAAGCTTACAACAGCAATACTAATTGCTGAAATTAAAGTTATCCACCAACCAAGTTCTTTTCGTTGTGATAATAAATATATGGAAGCTAATGAAAGAAAAACAACAGCAAACATTACCGGCCCAGAATCGCGCAAAACCATTACACTAGGATCAGTAATTGCAGCTTTAGATGATTGCATAATAACTCTAAGAGCATGTGGGAAAAGTGTAAATGCTTGTGAACCAATCATTCCTACTAAAGTTATAATAACAAATAATACTGTTCGATCTCTCTTACTATTTGCTTGCAATAAAAGCATTGCCCAAAATGCTAACAATCCAACAATAAATACAATCCATGCATCAGGGAATCCGAATTTTTCAAACCATCCCAATCCAGCAAAGAAAGCACCTACAGGAGCTATAGCAAGTGCAACTAAAGAAACGGGCCATGCCCATTTTTTACCTTGATATAAAGCGTATGAAATTGTTACCAGAGTTACACCAGCCATAATTAAGGTTCCAGTCCACATTAACATTACCCATAATCGTGAGGTTGGACCTGCACCCCAATCTGTACCTTGAGTAGTTTGTCTAAACATTAATTCATCTGAAGTTGTAATAATCTGATCAGGCGCTAAGAAAATAAAATATAGTCCTGTTACGAAAGCAATTGCAGTCATTATAATTCTGATAGTCTTTGAAGTTGAAGTAGTATTCATTCTTAAATTCTCCTCTCATAAATATGTTTGTATTAAAACTACTTATAATTTTATATATAATACGTAGTTAGGTATATAGCATATGCCATAAATAATTGAAGATTTTGTGAACTAACAATTTGGTTAGTGTATTTGCTAATTTACATTGTTTAAACCTTTATATATAATTGCGTTATTACGTAAATAGATAAAGATGATTGAATAAACTATTAATTTAGGAGGGCATTTAGTGAGCTACTGGAATCCAACATATGAATGTATGTCAAGAGAAGAAATGAGAAAATATCAATCAGCAAGGCTAATAGATGTAGTAAATAGAGTGTATAATAATGTAACTTTTTATAGAGAAAAAATGAAAAGTAAAGGTATATTGCCTGGAGATATTAAATCAATAGATAATCTAAAGGATCTACCATTTACTTATAAACAGGATTTAAGAGATAATTATCCCTATGGACTTTTTGCTACACCTATGAGTGAAATAGTAAGAATTCATGCTTCATCAGGTACTACGGGAAAACAGACTGTAGTGGGGTATACAAGAAAGGACTTAGATATTTGGGCTGAGGTAATGGCTAGAACTCTAGTATCAGCTGGATTAACAAGAAATTCGTTTATTCAAGTTGCCTATGGATACGGACTTTTTACTGGGGGATTAGGAATTCATTATGGTGCTGAAAAAGTTGGGGCATCTGTTATTCCGATTTCAGGAGGAAATACGAAAAGACAAATACAGATAATGAAAGATTTTGGAACAACAGTACTTGCGTGCACCCCTTCGTATGCCCTATATATGGCAGAGGTTATGGAAGAGATGGGAGTTACGAAAGAAGAGTTGAATTTAAAATCAGGTATTTTTGGTGCAGAGCCATGGTCATATGCTATGAGGGAAGAAATTGAAAAAAGATTAGGGATACTAGCTATCGACATTTATGGGCTAAGTGAGATAATTGGCCCTGGTGTTGGAAGCGAATGTAGCTTTAAATGTGGATTACATATTCCAGAAGACCATTTTATTCCAGAAATAATCGATCCAAATACTGAAGAAGTAATATCCAATGGTGAAAAGGGTGAATTGGTATTTACTACAATAACTAAAGAAGGGTTACCTCTTATAAGATATAGGACTAGAGATTTGTCATCTTTGAACTACGATGTTTGTGAATGTGGTAGAACTAGTGTAAGAATGCATAAAATTACGGGAAGAACAGATGATATGTTAATAATTAGAGGAGTAAATGTTTTTCCATCGCAGATTGAAAGTGTTTTATTAGAAATTGGAGAAACTGCTCCACATTATTTATTAGTAGTAGATAGAAAAGGTAATTTGGATACTTTGGAAGTGTTGGTAGAAATGACTGATACTTTTTTCTCAGATGAAATTGGGGTAATAGAGGCAACTGAAAAGAAAATCATGAAAGAAATTGAAGTAACTTTAGGTGTTAGTGCTAAAGTAAGATTAGTAGAACCTAAAACGATTGAGAGAAGTGAAGGGAAGGCAAAAAGGGTAATTGATAAACGAATACTTTAAAATAGGAGGGCTTAATAATGTTTGTAAAGCAAATATCAGTTTTTTTAGAAAATAAATCAGGAAGATTATTTGAAGCAACTAAGGTATTGGCAATTAACAATATTGACATTAGAGCTTTATCTATTGCTGATACAACGGATTTTGGAGTTTTAAGATTAATTGTTAATAAACCAGAGGAAGCTGAGATACATCTTAAAGAAAACGGGTTTACTGTTAGTGTTACTACAGTTATTGAATTAGCTATAGAAAATAAACCTGGTGGTTTATCTGACGCGTTAGAGGCTTTTGAAGCGGCTGCCATAGGCATTGAATATATGTATGCATTTGCTAGTAATTCAGGTAAAGAGGCATTGGTAATTATGAAAGTAAAAGATAAAGAGAAAGCCTTAGAGGTATTGTTAAAAAACAAAATGGAATAGGTGTTCAAATAAAATTTTAATTCCTATAAATATAAGAATAATACCACCAATTATTTCTGCTTTCTTTTTTAATAAGTCTCCAGTTAGGCTTCCTACATAAACTCCGATTATTGATAGAGTGAAGGTAACGAGACCAATAATTATCATTGAAATAAATATAGAAACATTAAGAAAGGCAAAACTAATTCCAACAGCTAATGCATCCACACTTGTTGCAAGTGCAAGTGTGAGGAGAACTAGGTTATTTAGAGGGTTAATTTTTGCATTATCATCCTCTTTATCTTTTCTAGATTCTAGTATCATTTTAACTCCAATAAATGAAAGCAATATAAAAACTATCCAGTGATCAATTTGATTTATAACATCATTAAATTGGCTACCTAATAACCAACCTATATAAGGCATAATTGCTTGAAATACACCAAAAAATAAACCTATTTTAATAGCATTTCTAAAAGTAGGTTTATTAATAATAATTCCGCTAGTAATGGAAATCGCAAATGCGTCCATCGATAATCCAAAAGCGATAAATAAAATAGTCCAAATATTCATTATTTTTCTCTATTTTTTAATATATCTTTAAGAAAAATTCTTTCAGAAGAAGAATTTAATAAATTATTTCAATAATGCGTGCAT
>CAZSSR010000128.1:0-4263 GCA_964609605.1 uncultured Bacillaceae bacterium
CGACATCTTTAATTTTTCTCTAAGATTTTTAATATGTGAATCTATTGTACGATCTTCACCTTTAAAATCAAGACCCCAGATGCTTTCAATGATTTGTTCTCTTGAAAAAACTTTTCCTTTATATTGAATTAACGTCTTTAAAATATCAAACTCAGTATGGGTTAAATTAATACAACAATCTTTATAAGTAACCTGTCTTGAAAGTGTATTAACAACAATATCATTATGCATGAAGATATCTTCATTGTTTATATTCATATTTGTTCTACGTAGCAATGCTTGTATACGTGCAATTAGTTCAGCTTCTTCAAATGGTTTTACAAGATAATCATCTGCACCGTTGGTAAGACCAATTACTTTATCTTCCGTTCTATTTTTAGCAGTTAATAAAATAATAGGTATATTAGATCGGGTTCTAATAATTTTAAGGGCTTGCAAACCATCCATAATTGGCATCATTATGTCTAGTATTACCAAATCATAGCAGTTAGAAAAAACTTTAATATAAGCTTCTTCTCCATTTTCTGCTTCATCAATTACATAAGAATGTTGCTTTAGGTAAATAGATAATAATTTTCTCATTTCAAACTCGTCATCAACAATAAGTATTTTTTTCATAATATAACATCCTCAAATTTATTCTTCTATTTTTACTAAATAACCTAATTTATTTATTGTTGAAATTATTTCGTTTAACTCAATAATATCTTCAGAAAAATCAATACTTATAGTTTTATTTGTCAAGTCTATTTCAGCATCATTTAGCCCATTAAGTTTTTTTAATGAATTTCCAATAGCAGATTTACAGTGTTCACAAGACATATTTTCGACCTTTAAGATTTTTTTAATATTAATCCCTCCTTGTTAAAGTTTAATTCTTTTTAATCTTAGTGCATTAAGTACGACTGAGACGGAGCTTAATGACATTGCAAGTCCGGCAATAAGCGGTGATAACAGTCCAAACATTGCTAAAGGTATTCCTAACGAATTATAAAAAAGTGATGCGAATAAATTTTGTTTTATATTTCTTAAAGTCTTCTTACTTATATTGATGGCATCTGGGACACCCTTTAAACTACTCCTTAATAAGGTAATATCCGAAGCTTCAATAGCAATATCTGCGCCTGTCCCTATTGCTATACCAATGTCAGCAGCGATTAAAGCTGGAGCATCGTTAATTCCATCACCTACCATAGCAACATAGTGACCTTGGTCCTTCAAATAATTTATTTCGCTAACCTTATCACCTGGCAGAACCTCGGCAATAACATTGTCAATACCAACTTGATTAGCAATATATGCAGCTGTTTTTTTATTGTCCCCTGTTAACATAAATACCGAAATATTCATATTTTTCAATTCTGCTATTGCTAATTTTGAACTATCTTTAACAATATCAGCTACAGCTATAATCCCTAAAAAAATATGGTTCTTCGATATAAAGAAAACAGTTTTTCCATCAGATTCTAGTTGAATAGCTTTATTTTCGTGTATATCGTAGTTAACATTTAATTCCTTCATAAAATTTCTTGTACCAATATTAATAGTAAAGTCATTAATATCGCCCTTTAGCCCTTTTCCAGGGAGAACTTCAAAATTAGAAGTTATTAAAGTACTAATCCCTAATTTTTCAATACTTTTCACAACTGCTTTACCAATAGGATGTTCTGAATAGTTTTCTATAGAAGATACTAGTTGTAACACAGTTTTATCGCTTTCGTTTATAAAGTAATAATCAGTTAATTCTGGAGTGCCCTCAGTTATAGTACCTGTTTTATCTAAGACAATAGCAGTGATTTTATTTGCGTTTTCAAGATATTCTCCACTTTTAAATAGAATACCATACTCAGCAGCCTTTCCAGTTCCAACCATGATTGAAGTTGGTGTTGCAAGTCCTAATGCACAAGGGCAGCTAATAACTAAAACAGAAATAGCGATAATTAATGCATTCTCAAAATTTCCTTGCGTGACAAGAAAGTAATGGACAAGAAAAGTTAAAATAGCGATTAAAATTATTACAGGTACAAAAATGTTTGAAATTTTATCAGCAATCCTTTGGATGTCAGCTTTTGACGAACTAGTTTCTTCTACTGTTTTAATAATTTGTGATAAAACAGTCTCGTCACCAATTTTTGTTACTATAAATTTAAAGGTACCGAATTTGTTAATGGTTGCACCAATTACAAAATCACCTTCTTTTTTGTCAACTGGAATACTTTCCCCAGATATCATTGACTCGTCAATAGATGAAAATCCCGTAATTATATTTCCATCTAAGGGAATCTTTTCTCCAGGTCGAACAATTAAAATATCTCCAACAGTTACCTTATCAATAGATATTTCAATAAATTGTCCATCTTTTTCGATAAAAGCGGTTATAGGCTTTAGACTTATTAATTTTTTAATTGCTTCAAACGTTTGTCCTTTTGACAAGGCTTCTAAATATTTACCTAAAATAACTAATGTTATAAGTATCGCACTTGTTTCAAAATACAAGTGTGTGTTTAAAGTAAATATATTGTAAACACTAAAAAAATATGCGGATGAGGTACCTAATGCGACCAAAACATCCATATTAGCGTATTTATTCTTTAAAGAAAAATATGCACCTTTATAGAATTGAAATCCAATATAAAATTGAATAGGTGTAGCAATAATCCATTGCAACCACGGGTTAAGTAAAATTGATGGAGTGAATATGTCTAGTCCCAAATGTGCAAACATTCCCCATAATAAAGGTAAAGATAATATAATTGAAAGAATAACTTTATTTTTCATTCTTTTAAGTTCTTTTGTTTTAGAACTATATAAATCTTCAGAGTTATCAATTGTTTCCCTTATGTTATAACCAAGATTAGTAATAGAGTCCTCAATTTGTTTTATTGAAATTTCATTATTATTATAAGATATCTTTGCATTTTCCGTCGTTAAATTAACAGATGCAGATACTCCATCTAATTTATTTAAAGTACTTTCGATTCTTGCAGAACATGATGCGCAAGTCATACCTTCAATATTAATAGTGGTCTCTATTAATTTATCTGACATATTGCCTCATTTCTAAAAAATTAAAAAAGTTTGTTATTTTCTATATTATAGCTTTTTTAATTTTTTCAAATTCTTCTTCACTTATTTCTCCCTTAGCATATCTAATTTTTATAATTTCTAAAGCTTCGTTTCGATCAGGTGTATTTGTTTTATAAGGCATAGTAGGTATATCGGATTTATCCACTTTATCAGGTATATCAAACTTAGCGGATGTATGTTGTTGTATAGAATTATTTATATCGGCATTTTTTTGTATGCGAGCTTCTTTATCATCTGATTTAATTAGGAAAAGGATAAGAAAACAAAACAATACTGCGAAAAAAAGCATAATAAAATATGGATTATCATAAATCCCAAATTTCCCATCGTAAGAGAAAAAATCCATTCTAATTACCTCCCTCTATAATAACAAAATATTGTACTTAAATCTAATTGTAACCCTAATATATGAAGAATTTATCCAGAAATTATCAAGAATAAGATAAGTGTTGCCTTCATATTTAAGCTCTATATTAAGTATTAAATATCAAATAAAACATTTTTGCTTAGTAGACATGTTTATGCAATCAAATATAATATGTGTATAATATATGTGCATTGCTAAATGTATGTATTTTAAATATATGCAGTAGATTTTATTTCTCTGTATAAATTAAGGAAAGTAAATAATTGATATTAATAAATAGGGAGTGTTATTTTGATAAAATCTTTTTGGATGATGATAAAAGAAAATAAAAAATTAATTAAAATCGCCACCTTTATTTTTACTATAGGTATATTATTTGGTAATTTTATAGATCCAAATAATGAACTAATTATAGAAAGCTTTGAAAAACTTGAGGGGATAGCACAAGAGATATCTGAAAATGGAAGCATATTTTTTACGATCAAAACTATTTTTATAAATAATATTAAAGTAGCAATATATATGATAGTTATTGGGATTATATTTGGTATATATCCAATAATAATTTTATTTTTTAATGGACTTTTTATCGGTATATTTATTAATATGTTTGTTGAACAAGGGCAATCTATCGGCGCTTTAATTTTGGGGCTATTACCACATGGTATTTTTGAGTTATCGGCGATAATTTTAGCAGCTGCGTATGGGATGAAATTAGGTTTTTCGTTATTTAAAATTTTTATAAATAAATTTAAGGGTAAAAAAATGGTTGATTATAAATTAAGGGTTACAAACATTATAAATGAAAC
>CAZSSR010000129.1:0-4245 GCA_964609605.1 uncultured Bacillaceae bacterium
AATAAAAATTATGATTATATTTGCTTAGCATATCCACTTTATGATGAGGATAATAATATGACAAGTGCACTTGTTTTCTATCAATCATTAAGTAAAATTCATGAATTAACAAATGATTTGAGAAAATTATTATTAATATTTGTTGGAATTGCTAGTATATTTACAACATTATTTTCTTTCTTTTTATCTTATAAAGTTACATCTCCAGTAAGACAAATGCAAAAAGCCGCTGTACAATTTGCAAAGGGTGATTTTAAAACGAGAGTAAATATAAGAACCTCCGATGAAATTGGAGACTTAGCAGTTAGCTTTAATCTTATGGCTAGTCGCTTAGATGAAAACGTATTAGCACTTTCAAGCGAAAAGGAAAAGCTCGCTAATGTATTAAGTAGTATGGCTGATAGTGTTATAACACTGAATACGAAGGGGGATATAATTATGATTAATCCTCCAGGAGAAAACCTTTTGCTTTGGGAAAAAAAACCACCAAAATTTTTATTAGAAATGTTGAAGGACGTACTTGAAAATGGTACTAACGTTACTAATATTGTTAAATTAAATGGTAAAATATTGTCAGTAATAATGACTCCATTATTTTTTGGTGATGAGCTTAATGGTGCAGTTACATTGCTTAGAGACGTAACATATGAGCAGAAACTAAATAAGCTTCGTCAAGATTTTTTAGAAAATGTCTCTCATGAGTTAAGAACACCAATTTCAATGATACAAGGCTATAGTGAAGCTATTATTGATGATATTGTTATTACATCTGATGATATAAAAGAGTTAACAAATATCATATATGATGAGTCTGTACGTATGGGTCGACTTGTTAATGAATTATTAGATTTAGCTGGTATGGAATTTGAATTAAATCAAATAGAATATGGTAAGATTGATATTAGAAAATTAATTGATAAAGTAATTAGAAAATTTTTATCTTTAGAGAATGAACATAATATTACTTTAGTGAGTGATTTTGATAATCTTCCAGAAATGCTTATAGAGATAGATATAGATAGAATGGAACAGGTATTAACTAATTTAGTGGACAATGCTTTCAGGCATACAGCAATGGATGGAACAATTACTATCAGGGCAAAATTAAAATCAGAGGATAAAATTTTAATAGAAGTCGAGGACACTGGAGAAGGAATCCCAGAAGAAGACATTCCTTTTGTTTTTGAACGTTTCTATAAAGCTGATAAGGCACGAACAAGAGGACATTCAGGAATGGGGTTAGGATTATCGATAGTTAAAAATATTGTTAATAACCATGATGGCAATATATCGGTATCTAGTAAACTAGGTGAAGGTACGAAATTTTCTATAATATTACCTATTAACAGAAATTCATGATATTCTATAAAAGAGCTTTTGCTCTTTTTATTGTAAATAGTAATACTCTATGCTACAATAATCATAAATTTTTGTGAATTTACATCAATTTGATTAGTAAAGTATTAAAAAAAGAGGGGGAATTTTTAGTAAATGGATACAACAATATTAGTTTGGATAGCTTTTTTTACTGGAGTTATATCTATAGGAACAGCAGGTGTTTTTCTTGCAATAGTTTTAAGAGAAAGTACAGGTACTCTAAGAATGAAGGAGATATCTGATGCCATTTTTGAAGGTGCTATGGCATTTTTGAATAGACAATATAAAACATTATTACCTATAGTAGGAATAATTGCTATAGGATTACTTTTTGTTGATCCACAGCTTTTTGCTCATGGATCTAGTGATACTGAAGCTATTCCTAAATCAGCCTTATCAATTTCATTTCTAGTTGGTGCTGGCTTTTCAGCTTTAGCTGGATATGTGGGAATGTTTAGTGCTACAAAATCAAATGCGCGTACAACTAATGCAGCGATAACAAGCTTAGGCAAAGCATTAACTGTTGCTTTTCGTGGAGGAGCAGTTATGGGATTGTCAGTTGCTGGCTTAGCTTTATTGGGAGTTACAGGATTATTTTTAATCTATGGTAACGCATCAGTAATTAATAGTTTTGCTTTTGGTGCAAGTACTGTTGCATTATTTGCAAGAATAGGTGGTGGAATTTTCACGAAAGCTGCAGATGTGGGTGCAGACTTAGTTGGGAAAATCGAAGCAGGTATCCCTGAAGATGATCCTCGTAATCCAGCTGTAATTGCTGATAATGTTGGAGATAATGTTGGTGATACTGCTGGTATGGGTGCCGATTTATTTGAATCTTATGCTGCTACAACTATTGCAGCAATGATTATCGGTAATACGATTTTGGGAATTGAAGGCGTAATTTTTCCATTATTAGTTGGAGCAGTAGGAATTTGGGCATCAATTATTAGTACGTTCTTTGTTAGGCTTAATAATGATGATGGAAATCCTCAAATGGCTCTTAATTTCGGATTATGGGGAACGAATATAATAACTGCATTCGGAGCATATTTTGTTGCTATATCATTGTTTGGTGATAAAGCATTAGGCATCTGGGTAGCTTTATTATTTGGATTTTTTACAAATGTTGCTATTGGATACATAACAGAACGTTATACTTCTTATCATTATAAATCAGTTAAAGAAATTGCAGAAGCATCATTAACTGGAGCTGCAACTAACATTATTAAAGGGCTTGCAGTTGGATTGAAAAGTACATTTGCACCTATGATAGTAATAGTTCTTGCAATAGGTGGTTCTTATTTTGTCGCAGAACAACTTTCTGGCGCAGGAATGGGAATTTACGGTATTGCGATGGCAGCGATGGGAATGCTATCAACTGCTGGAATGGTAGTTGCAATAGACTCATTTGGTCCAGTAGCAGACAATGCAGGTGGTATTGCAGAGATGGCTAACTTAGGTCCAGAGGTACGTAAAAACACAGACAAGTTGGATGCGGTTGGAAACACAACTGCTGCTGTAGCTAAAGGTTTTGCTATTGGATCTGCTGCATTAACAGCAATGGCTTTATTTACAGCTTATGCATCATCAGCTGGATTAGCCGATGTTGGTATTAATTTACTTGATCCAATAGTTATAGTTGGGTTATTTATAGGGGCAGCAGTACCATTTTTGGTTGCATCAAGAGCTATGGATGCGGTTGGTAGAGCTGCTGCAAAAATGATTGATGAAGTTAGAAGACAATTTAGAGAAATACCTGGAATTATGGAGGGTACGGGCAAACCAGATTATGCTAAATGTGTGGATATAAGCACAAAAGCTGCTATAAAAGAGATGATAGTTCCTGGATTAATTGCTATTGGTACTCCAATTATTGTTGGATTTACATTAGGCCCGGTTGCATTAGGAGCTACATTAGCTGGTGCAACTGCTACAGGAGTATTGCTCGCAATGTTTATGTCTAACGCTGGTGGTGCTTGGGATAATGCTAAAAAATATATTGAGTCTGGTGTATATGGTGGCAAGGGTACTGCAGCACATGAAGCAGCAGTTATTGGTGATACAGTTGGTGATCCGTTTAAGGATACAGCTGGTCCAGCAATGAATCCTTTAATTAAGGTAATGGGAACAATTTCTTTAATAATTGCACCAATTATTGCTCAACTATTTATGTAATTTAAGATTAAAAACAGGAGCTGAATATTATATTCAGCTCCTGTTTTTAAAATAAAATTTATTCTTCTACTATTATTGCATCAGTTGGGCAACCATCCGCTGCGTCACGTACATCATCTTCCATATTTGCAGGAATTATTGCTGTATTTTGATTATTATCTAATATGTTATAAGCAATACCATCATCATCATAATCAAACACATCAGGGGCAACGGCACCACAAGCGCCACAAGCTATGCATAAATTCTTTTCTACATATGTTTTCATCAATTTCACCTCCAATATAATCGATATCTAAAAATTATAAATTATTTAAATTAACTCACGTTATTCATTTTAAAATGTATAATAAAATATTACAAGTAGCAATAATAATTAATTTAATAAAATATTTGTATTTCCTAATTTTTTTTATGCTTCAATATTACAATTAAAATTGCTATTAAAAATTGTTTCTTTTAATTTATACTTAATAAGCATATGATATTATTATATCAAAAGTACTTAATGTTTAGAGGTTATAATGAAAAAACTTGATAAAATTGATATAAAAACAATTAGTTATAAGAATTTAGTATATAGTTTATATTTTACACAGTTAATAATGTTATTAATTAGTTTTTTTATTTTCATATTTTTTTATTTAAATAGTTTAGATGATTTAATATTGTTAATCATGCCTGAGAACTTAT
>CAZSSR010000130.1:0-4232 GCA_964609605.1 uncultured Bacillaceae bacterium
TGTGTTGGGTGTGTTTGGTTGGTTTTGTTTATCCTCTGAATATAACAAAATTGTTATTGAGGAAACACCACTTATTGATGTGCGCGCCCCAATAGAGTATAACAGAGGGGCTTTTATTAATTCTGCTAATTTACCACTAATGAATGATGAAGAAAGACATTTAGTTGGAGTATGTTATAAAGAAAAAAGTAGTGAAGCAGCTTTCGAACTTGGACATGAATTGGTTTCTGGCAATATCCGAAAGTCTCGAATTAACTCTTGGATTTCATACTTAAATAAACACCCTGAAAGCATAATTTATTGTTTTAGAGGTGGCTCACGCTCTCAAATTAGTCAACAATGGATTGCTGAAACACTTGGAAAAGACTTTCCTAGACTTGAAGGAGGATATAAAGCATTTAGAAACTATCTATTAAATGCTCTCGAACCAGCAGAACAAATAAGTCAACCGATTATACTCGGGGGATACACTGGTTCAGGTAAAACAATATTTCTTAAAAAATTTGATAGCTCGATCGATCTTGAAAATATTGCAAATCATCGTGGCTCATCTTTTGGAGAACATATCAGACCCCAACCAACTCAAATCAATTTTGAAAATAATCTTGCCTATGCTCTTATCCAACATAAACATAAAAAACATAAGTATATGTTACTGGAAGATGAAGGTCGCCACGTTGGAAAATGTTTTATCCCCCAACCATTAGTGGAGTTTTTTAATAATGGCTTATTAGTTATTTTAGAAGTATCGTTTGACGAGCGAATTCAAAATACATTAACTGAATATGTATTTGAAGCACAATCTGAGTATATTGAGAAATTTGGTATCAAAGTTGGTTTGCTGGAATGGCTCAAATATATTAACAATAGTATAAATAAATTACAAAAACGCTTAGGCGGAGAATGCCATCAACGTATAATTAGTTCAATTGACCGCGCGTTTAAAGAGCAAATACTAACAGGTGCTTATAAATTACACGAAAATTGGATAGAAATTCTGCTAAAGGAATATTACGACCCGATGTATCTATATCAGATAGAAAATAAATCTAAGAAAATTGCTTTTACAGGTAATCAAAAGGAAGTTGCTTCATACTTAAATTCACTTTAATATAGTATATTGAAAACTTCAATAATAAATAAAAAAGCTACTGACTTCACAATCCGTAGCTTTAATAAATTTATTCTTATCGTGTGCCTCCACCGCTACCGCCGCCACTAAAACCGCCGCCGCCACCAAAAGAACTGCTTCCACCACTTCCACTGGTACGAGCCGCTTGGGCTGATTTTGCAGCTCCATAAGAAGCTTTATTAAATGTATGCGCAAGCAAATAATAATAATGTGCGTTTTCACTATACTCAGTCGGATTTGGATAAACCTTTTCAAATTCCTCTATAACTTTATCTGCAATCCCAAGAAGTGTTGCAAAGATAAGGTAATCCTGCCAGATAATACTTTCGTCAATCGATCTTTCATCAATTAGTGAAAAGTCCAGTAGATATTTTTTAAATCCCATAATATTTAATAAAAACTTTTCGCCTCGATCTGAAAGTCCGTATAATATATTTTTTCTTGTTTTATCATAACACTCAAACTCTACTAAAGTTTTTTCTCCACCTTGTTTTGCCGCATCAATAATACTATTTATTGCTGTATAATTTTTAGTGCAATATTTTTCAAGTTCGCGTTCCTGCAAAATCTGATCAGTACTACTTGCTATAATTAATAAATCATACAACATACTACTCGTTACCCCATCAAACTGTGGTGGATTCACAAGCCGCAGAGAAATATTCTCTTTTTCTCTACCAAAGAAACCAACATTTTTCTCCGTCAATGGCTCAAGACATCCTGCGTTAATTAACTTTAAAAAAGCTGAACCAATAAGATTTCCGTCGTCTTTTATTTGACCAGTCTTACTTGCTAAAACAAAAGTTGCTTCTAAATCACCTTCAAGAGGTATTTCTCTAAAATAATCTGCAGTTTTATAAAGTCCTCTAACATTTCTTCTTGATTTACCTTTAATAAATATGAAATACCCAATAAGTCCAACAGGAATAAAAATAATTAGAATTCCAATAAGCGTGACAAAAAATCCTGACTCCTCCGCAGGAAGTACCACATTATTTTTATTCAAATCTATTTTCTCAACTTCACTACCATAATCACTACCTACAAACGCTTTATCTTTAACAGTTTCAAAGGAACTATCAATCACTCTTGTAGGATTAATTAGTCCCTTATTCAACTGTAACATAATAATCACACTATCAGAATCACCTAATAAGGGGTTTTCAGTATAAGCCAATACCTGCCCATCAGCAAAATTAATTTCTCCATCAAAACCAAAAGCCCAAATTCCTGTATTGTTTGCGTCTAACTCAATTCCATCTTGTGTACCAATTTTTACTGTTACATCTGTCGGTAATGTGCCCATACCAGAGTTGATAAACTGAAAAATAAAACCATCAAAATCATTATAGGCACCTACAAGCTTATTAATCTTATATTCAATCGCATAGCGATTTTCTCCATATTCACTAATTCCCCAACAAAGCTCATATCCTAAACTTGTTTCAACAATTCCATATTTCCTAGCTTTTTCATCAAAGCTGCCAAATATATCCCAATTATCAACGAAAATATATGGGCCATTTATATCAGACACAAGAAAATCCGATATGCTCATTTCTCCTAAATTTTGTATCGGGATATAGCATTCGGTACCTTCCGTAAAATTACAATTCCATGTTTGAGTAATATATGCTGAACCATCCTCAAAAATCACTACATCTACATTAATATCAGATACATTATTTGCTCCTAATGAAGTCGGTGTAAATATAGCAAGAAAGAAAAAGGTGCAGAAAAAAATTAAAACGAATTTTTTCACCATAAAATGCCTCCATTTTATATCTATTCTAATTATTCCTTATTCCATGCTTGGCATATTCCCTTTTTCCTCAACAGCTTCTAAATAAGTACGCTCTGAAAAACCAAGCAAACCAGCAATTAATGAAGCTGGAAACATACGGACAGCACGATTTAACTTAGTAACACTATCATTATAAATAAGTCTACTTGTTCGCACCAAATTTTCATATTGATTAACCGAATCCATTGTTTTTATATAAGTCTGATCAGCTTTTAACTCCGGATAATTTTCAGCCACAGCCATAATTTTCCCCATAGCTTCAGCAATCATATTTTCCTGCTTTTTTACATCCTCAGGTGAAGATTCTTTTGTGATGGAGCGTCTTGCTTTAATAGTTTCAGTTATAGCATTGTACTCATGAATAGCATACCCTTTTGTTAAATCCAAAAGAGAAGTTAATGCATCCCAACGTGAAGAAAGCTGCACTCCAATTTGAGACATAGCATTATTAATATTTTCATCTAATACTACAAAAGATCTTTGAACTGCAATAACCCAAATAATAAGTATAATAAAAATAACGCCTGCAATTATAAATGACATAAATATCCCTCCATTATTCTATTGAATGCTTTTCAAACTGATCTTACATAAATACAGAACTTAAAAATATTATATCAAATTAATTTAATAAAAAATTCATCTTACATAAAGAAACATATTTTTGACATGAAGTACTATACATGCAATTACTATATTTTTTATACTAATTAATACCTATAACAAATATAAAAAGCTGTGGATTATAAAACCCATAGCCTTTACTAATTAATCAATATAAAAAAATCAATCAATAATCTTAAGACGCTTTTTTATCAAAAATTACTCTTCTAAATGCAACATATAACATAATAAGACTTAACCCTAAAACTCCATGAGAAATACCGGAAATACCGGAAATAGCACCATTTAAAGCACTCGATACCTCCATACCTGTCACATCAGTAATTCCTCTAGCATACATCATAACTACTTTTACTATTAAAGCACTGTTATAAACATAGTAAAACCAAACAAACATTTTTTCTTTGGACATTTCAAATTTATTTTCATACAAGAATAAAATTAAAAATAAAAAGGTCCCTAATATTATTATGTGAGTGTGAGTTACAGACAAAACAGTGTAGTCATTATAATCATAGAACTTTGTAAACTCCCTATAAAACGCTCCAGATAACATACCAACAACAGCATAAATAAAAGACGTTTTTATTAACATTTTTTCCATAAAAATCTCCTCATAGAACTGTCATTATCCGATCCTCCGCAAGCCATCGGCAATGCGGATTTCGACGG
>CAZSSR010000131.1:0-1330 GCA_964609605.1 uncultured Bacillaceae bacterium
AAATATCCTCAGAAAACTGCTTTACATTTATAGCGCTTAATTCATACCGTAATTTAAGGTACTTTTTCCTTAATTCATTTTTGCTTTCGTTGAGTTCGTTATTTAACATCATCGAATTTCACCACTCTTAATTTCCTTGATTAATTTACATTAGATAATATACACTTATACAAGAGGTGTCTTAGTTGATAATATTACAAACAATTAAAATTTCAAAATCTTTCGGTATTGAAACTATTCTATCTGATATTAATATACAAATCCACACTAATGATCGGATTGGTTTAGTTGGCATAAATGGTGCTGGTAAGTCTACACTTGTTAAAATAATTACTTCTAATATGCCTCCAGATAATGGTGAGGTTCAATATGGTAAAAACATTAGAGTAGGCTATTTAGCACAGGATAGTGGCGTTGATTCGAAAAATACAATTTGGGATGAAATGAAGCTTGTCTTTTCAAATCTTATAAGCCAAGAAAAGGTACTTAGAGATTTAGAAACAAAAATGTCAAATTCAACTTATTTAAATAATGACATAAAATACGAAAAATTAATGGAGGAATATTCTAGTCTTTCAGATAAGTTTAAAGACTCTGGCGGATATGCATATGAAGCTAAAATTAGAGGTGTCTTGCATGGTCTCAATTTTAGCAGCATAGATTATTATTCTCATTATATTAAAAATTTAAGTGGCGGACAAAAAACAAGATTAGCTATGGCAAAATTATTACTTGAAGAGCCAGAACTGTTAATTTTAGACGAGCCGACCAATTATTTAGATATTGAGACACTAACATGGTTAGAAGGTTACTTAAAATCATACTCTGGTGCCATACTTATAGTATCTCATGACCGTTTTTTTCTAGATTCACTTGTAAATATTATTTACGAAATTAGTAATACTGAAATCTTTAAATATGTAGGTAATTATAGTCGTTTTGTTGAACAAAAAGCTTTTCTACAAGAACAACAAAATGCGCAATTTATAAAACAGCAGGGCGAGGTTAAAAAACTAGAGGAGTTCATTCAAAAGAATATTGCTAGAGCATCAACTACTCGTAGAGCTCAAAGCAGACGGAAAACCTTAGAAAAAATGGATATAACAATAAAACCCACTAAATCTAGAAATGTATCTTTATCCTTTAATACTCAGTCTCAAGGTGGAAAAAATGTTCTTATGGTTAATAATCTTGCAATGGCTTTTAATAATAAAGTACTATTTGAGAATATTTCATTTAATATTTATAAGCAAGAAAGGATTGCTCTTATTGGAGCAAATGGTACTGGTAAATCAACTTTATTAAAGCTTATCTATAATAAATTAAATCC
>CAZSSR010000131.1:1340-4217 GCA_964609605.1 uncultured Bacillaceae bacterium
GGTTCAATTGAATAAGGTTCTAATATAAAAATTGGTTATTATGATCAAGAACAGGAAAATTTAAATCTGGAAAAAAGCGTTATTGATGAAATATGGGACGTCTATCCTGACCTGACTGAACAGGAAATTAGAACTATATTAGGTAGTTTTTTATTTATAAATGAAGATGTATTTAAAATAATTAAAAATCTAAGCGGTGGTGAAAAAGCTAGGGTTACACTTGTAAAACTTATGCTAAAGAAAGCCAACTTTTTATTGCTTGATGAGCCTACTAATCATTTAGATACTTATAGTAGAGAAGTACTTGAAAATGCCTTAATTAATTATTCAGGAACGATCTTTTTCGTATCACACGATAGATATTTTTTAAATCGCGTTTCGACAAGAACTTTAGAACTTTCATCCATTGGGTTAACTAATTACCTAGGAAATTATGATTATTATTTAGAAAAAAAAGCGGAATTAGATGAAATTAACGCTGCAAATCCTAGCGACACTACAAAAAGTATCGAGAATATTACTTATGCAAAAAAGCGAGATACAAGAAATTATGAGCGTCATTTACATCGTAAATTAGAAGCTATTGAAAACATTATTAATGATTTAGAGAAAGAAATTACTGATATCGAAATGCAGTTAACCCAACCAGAAGTTTTCTCTGATCATAAAGCTGCCCATTCCATAAATGAAAAATTACATAAATTAAAAGAACAATTAAGTAAACAGATAAATGAGTGGAGTGAAATACAAACAGAATTAGAGAATTAATCCTTTATCGATATACTTGCTACACCGTTCAAATCCAGGTCGCTCCACATTTTATTAATATAATAAAAATATCCTGCACTCCCAACCATCGCTGCATTATCAGTGCATAATTCTATCGGAGGAATACTTAATTTAACATTTATTTTTTCGCATTCCTCTTCCAATGCTTTTCTTAAGCCTCGATTAGCTGCTACTCCGCCTGCAACAATTAAATTACTAACTTGCTTTTCTTTAAGAGCAAGTAGTGATTTATTTACTAAGACATCTACTACAGCTTTTTGAAAACTTGCTGCCATATCCTCACTTAGTATCGTTTCATTTCTTTGCTCAGCATTATGCATAGCATTTATTACTGCAGATTTTAATCCACTAAAGCTAAAATCATATTTATTATCCATTACTGCTCTTGGTAAAGGAATATTTACAATACCCTTTTCAGCCAATCTATCAATATGCGGGCCCCCTGGATAAGGTAAGTTTAAAACCCTTGCTACTTTATCAAATGCTTCACCAACCGCATCGTCTCTAGTTTGACCAAGTAGTTCATAATCTAAATGATCTTTCATGTATATAAGCTCAGTATGTCCTCCTGAAACTACTAAAGCTATTAAGGGAAACTCTAATGGTTTTATTAAATGATTCGCATATATATGCCCGGAAATATGATGAACACCAATCAATGGAATACCCAACAGAAAAGAAAGTGTTTTTGCTGCTGCAATTCCAACAAGTAATGAACCAATTAACCCTGGCCCATAGGTAACTGCAATAGCAGTAATCTCACTTCTTTCTATATTAGCTTCATTTAAAGCTTTTTCCAATAATATATTTATTACCTCTACATGCTTTCTTGAAGCTACTTCGGGCACAACCCCGCCAAAAAGCTTATGTGTTTCGATTTGTGAAGAAATCACATTCGCTAGCACTTCAATTCCATCCTTTACAATTGCCACAGACGTTTCATCACAGCTTGTTTCAATAGCTAAAAGATAAACCGCTTTATTAACTCCGTTTTCTTTTATATCTTTATATTTTAATTCGATTTTTTTTCCCCAAGTCATCATTATAATTCCACCCACATAATTAATGCATCTTCAAAAGGATTAGAATAATAATTTATTCTATGCCCTAGCTTTACAAAATTTAATTTATCATATAAATTAATAGCCACGCAATTGGATTTTCTTACTTCTAGCGTCATTTTATTTGCTCCATGAAGTTTAGCTATTCCCATCATATGTCTCATAGCCAATTCACCTAATTTTAGCCCTCTTTCTTTAGAACGAATAGCAACATTAGTAATATGAGCTTCATCCAAAATAATCCACATTCCCATATACCCAATTATCTCATCGTCTAACTCAACTACGCTGTAATAAGCTAAAAGATTACAGGTAAGTTCCTCAATGAAAGACCCCCTCGACCATGGTGAGGAAAATGTTTCGTTCTCAATGTAAATAATATCCTCAAGGTCCTCTATCGTAGCCTTTCTAATATTTAAGCTTCCATTTAACATATACTTCGATCCTTTAATTTTTAATCAAATTTTTTTCTGCTTCAGCTAACTGTAAATATGAAGGAGTTAAATCATATACACTTTCTTTATAACCTTTATCATATCTTTCTTTTGCTATTAATCCTATAGCACTCGGACGTGGTATGTTAAATATAATGGGACCAAATTCGATAAAATCATTATATTTTATCAATTGCTGATAATGCTTCTTTATATCATCGCCAACAAATATAACATTTTCATTATTACCCTTCAACATGTTTAGCCAATCACTTAGAGAAATTATACAATCTTCTTTTATGTTGATTAGTTTATTATCTATTTTTTTATAAAGCCCTGTATATACTTGTCCTCTACGTGCATCAATAATTGGTGAAATAACACCATTATAATAATTAAAGGAGTATGCCATAGCTTCAAGCGTTGACACACCAATTAATGGAATATTTAAAGTCCATGCATATGTCTTAGCTGTAGTTATACCTATTCTAATACCAGTATATGAGCCAGGTCCTTTTGCAATAGCAACTAGATCAATATCATTAGGATTCCAGCCAACTTCATTAAAAATATCTTCTATTTTTGGCATCAAC
>CAZSSR010000132.1:0-4025 GCA_964609605.1 uncultured Bacillaceae bacterium
GTTGTGAAGGCGGAAAGAATCTAGCAACAAAACTTATTGATTTAATAAAATTAAGCAAGAGTAGTTATAATAATTTATATTTTTTAGATGAAACTATTGAAGAAAAAATAGATAAGATAGCTAAAAGTGTTTATGGAGCGGATGGAGTAGAGTTCTCTACAGTTGCAAAAAAACAGTTAAAACAAATTAATCTTAATGGATGGGGGAAATTGCCGATATGTATAGCTAAGACTCAATATTCATTATCGGATAATCCTTTATTGCTTGGAAGACCAAAAGGGTTTAAAATTACAATACGTGAATTAAAACCTTCTATTGGAGCAGGGTTTATTGTTGCAATAGCTGGAGAAATTATGACTATGCCAGGACTTCCAAAAAAGCCTGCAGCACTTAAAATGGATATTGATGAAAATGGAATAATTGAGGGTTTATTTTAACAAAGGATAGTAAGTTTTTTCTTGAGCTTGGTACGAACAAATGTTATGATTTTACGGAGATAAAAAGCACTTAGTAATTTTTTATAAACTTTTTTGTTCTGATAAAATTAATAAAGAATATATTTTGGAAGGATAAGGTGAAATCCTTGATTTTAGTAATTGATGTTGGAAATACAAATATAGTTTTGGGTGTATATAAAAATAGTAATTTGAAAGAGTATTGGAGAATATCAACAGAGAGGTATAAGACTGCTGATGAGTATGGGATACTTTTTAAACAATTATTTGATAATTCTAAATTAAAATTAGTGGATATTGAAGGAGTAATAATATCTTGTGTTGTACCACCATTAATAGAAACACTAGAAAGAACGATTAAAAAATATATAATGAAAACCCCGTTAATTGTAGGTCCGGGAATAAAGACGGGAATAAAAATTGGCTTAGAAAATCCCAAAGAAGTTGGGGCTGATAGGATAGTTAATGCTATAGCAGCTATTGAGTTGTATGGAACACCATTAATAATTGTTGATTTTGGTACAGCCACGACCTTTGATTATATTGATGAAGAGGGAACATATCAAGGCGGTGCAATTGCTCCAGGAATCAATATTTCAACTGAAGCACTTTTTCAAAGAGCCGCTAAATTGCCACGCATTGAGTTAGTAAAACCTAAAAATATAATTGGTAAAAACACAATAAATGCTATGCAATCGGGGATCATTTTTGGATTTGTTGGACAGGTTGATGCAATAGTTGAAAGAATGATAGCTCAAAGTGATATAATACCGAAGGTTATTGCGACAGGGGGATTAGCAGAATTAATTGCTACTGAATCAAAAACGATAACAGAAGTTAATAATTTTTTAACTTTAGAAGGATTGATAAGAATATATAATAAAAATAATTAACAACAAATCTTTTTTAAAAAAAGAATTTTGCGAGTATAATAGAAAAACTATAAAGAAAAATATAAAATTGTTTAATTAAATTAGATGCATAAGGAGTGAGTAACTTGAAAATAAATAAAATTCTGATACTTATAATTGTGATTTTAGTTTTTGCTATTATTGGAGAGTATCTATGGTTTGAAAGTAAAGAGGCTGAAAATAAAGTTGTTGCAATTATTAATGATAAAAAAATAATGGAAGATGAATTTATGCTTTCATTGAAAGATCAATACGGCAAAGAAGTTTTAAATGATCTAATAAATGAAAAGGTTATTGCTGAAGCAGCTATAAAATATGGAATTATTGCTAACCAAGATGAAATAGATAGACAATATCAAGATTTCAAGAGGGATTATGATACAGAAGAAGAGTTTATAATATTTCTTGAAGAACAAATGGGTTTGACAAAAGATAAGTTATTAGCGCATATAGAATATTATGTATTATGGGAAGAAATAGCTACTAAAGATGTTAACGTGTCTGATGACCAAATATCAGCTTATTATAATAAGAATATGATTAATTATAGTATTCCAGAGAATTTTCATATTCAACAAATAGTTGTAAGATCAGAGGAAGAAGCGGAACAAGTAATTAAAGAATTAAAGAATGGATCCGATTTCAATACATTAGCAAAAGAAAGAACGATTGATTATCTATCTATAAGTACTGGAGGAGATTTAGGTAAATTATATATAGATGACCCTTCAATTGATCCAGTTATTATAAGTAAGGCAGAAACAATGAAGATTAATGATATTGCTACAGTTAAAATAGGAGATTATTATGCAATCATACAATTATTAGGGCACGAAAAAACTGTTCAATATGCATTAGAGGATGTTAAGGAAGAGATAAGAAGAGAGATTGCTCTAAGTCAGGCTAATTCATTACCATTAGTATTAGAGCAATTAAAAGAAGATATGAATGTAAAAATAGTAGATAAATCCCTCAATACTAATGATTAAAATGTATATTGCAATAATTTTTATTAATATATAAAAAGCACTGAGTTTATATAAAATGATTATTAAAACTACTTAGTGATGATGGTCAATTATTATAATTATATGGATAATTGATAAATCTAAAATGGAGTGTTTTTAATGGTGACATATTCTAACTATCAACAATTAGAAAAATATTATAAACAAGGCTATACATTTTTACCAATATTCATTAAAAAGAAATTATCTGTTTTTGATCCAATAAAATTATTAAATAAAATTAGTGACCAAGGTGCTTACTCCTTTATATTGGAAAGTGGTAAAATTGGTGATTACACTTATTTAGGTGGCAACCCTCTACACATAATAAAAGAGATTAATGGGAAAACACTAAAAGTTAACAGAGATAAGACAACTGAAGAATTTTATGGTGATCCATTAAAAATATTGTTAAAAATCTTAAGTATATATTCCGTTCCAAAGATAAAGGAATTACCTGAATTTTATGGAGGAGCTGTTGGTTTCATAAGTTATGATATGGTAAAGTATTTTGAAAATATACCTAATTTATCAAATGATGATTTACTAATTTCTGACTTATATTTTATTTTAATTGATAAACTATGGATATATGATCATAAAAAAAATGATTTGTATTATATTGAATATCTTTTTATAGAAGAAGAGCGTCAATTAAAAGATTTATTTGATGAAAAAATTAGAGAGATGAAGAATAAATGGAATGAAATATTGGAAGAAGAAGATCATATAATTAATTTAACAATTTACAATAAAGAAAACATTGATTTATCGCTATTAGAAACATCTCTATCTGAAAAGGAATATATTAAAGCTGTAATGAAAATTCAAGAATACGTATTGCAAGGTGATGTTTTTCAAGTTAACTTATCGGTTAGACAGAGTAAAAAACTAAAAACAGAGGGATTAGACATATATAGGCATTTGCGTATAATTAATCCGTCACCATATATGGGATTTATAAATTTTCCAGATATCCAAATTGTAAGTAGTTCTCCAGAATTATTAATAAAAATAAAAGATGGGATAATTAAAACTAGACCAATTGCAGGGACAAGACCGCGTGGGCAGAACGATAAAGAAGATGATAAACTCCTTTATGATTTATTACATAATAAAAAGGAGATAGCAGAGCACATGATGCTTGTTGATTTAGAAAGAAATGATTTAGGAAGAGTTTGTAAGTACGGAACAGTAATAGTAAATGAGTTAATGGTAGTAGAAAAATATTCTCATGTAATGCATATTGTTTCAAATGTAGTTGGCGAAATTTCTACTAGTTATGGTATATATGATTGTATAAAAGCTACTTTTCCTGGTGGCACTATCACAGGTGCGCCAAAAGTTAGGACAATGGAGATTATTGAAGAATTAGAACCTGTAAAAAGAGGTCCATATACTGGCTCTATGGGGTGGATAGGATTTAATGGTGATTTAGAGTTTAACATATTGATACGCACCTTAGTGATAAAAGAAGGAACGGGATATATTCAAGCGGGAGCTGGGATAGTAATAGATTCTGTTCCACAAAATGAATATAGTGAATCATTAAAAAAAGCAGAGGCTTTGTGGAGGGCTGTGGAAAGCAGTGAAGCAGAAATTTCTAAAGAGGAGAACGCATGATACTTTTTATAGATAATTATGATTCTTTT
>CAZSSR010000133.1:0-4002 GCA_964609605.1 uncultured Bacillaceae bacterium
GGGACAAAAAATTTAATTATATTCCTGATATGGTTATCGTAGAAGGACCGGATGCAGGAGGCCATTTAGGATTTACCCTTGATCAATTAACTACTGAACCTAAAATTGAATTAAGTGAAATTTTAAAAGATGTGATTGAAGCTATAAAACAATTTGAAGATAAATACAAGAAAAAAATACCGATTATTGCTGCAGGTGGTATTTTTGATGGGAAAGATATAGCTAAATATTTGAAAATGGGGGCATCAGGGGTACAAATGGCAACTAGATTTATTGCAACTGACGAGTGTGATGCAGATATCAACTTTAAAAATGCTGTCATTAATACACAAGAAGAAGATATTAAATATGTCGTAAGTCCTGTTGGAATGCCTGGAAGAGCTATTTCGAATGAGTTTATTAAAATGGTTGAAAAAGGCAACATGCCGATAAAAAGATGTTATAATTGTTTAATTCCATGTAATCCTAAAAATACACCCTATTGTATATCAGATGCACTTATAGAAGCAGTTAAAGGAAACACTAATAATGGATTAATCTTCACTGGCAGTAATGCACCTAGAATTAAAGAAATAGTTTCTGTAAAACAACTAATGCAACAGCTAATTAAAGAAGCTGAAACAGCAATGGATTAAAAAGTCTGTTAAGAGAGGTTAAAGACAAATAGTCTATAACCTCTTTTTTATTTTCCCCCTTTTCTTCTAATATTTTTATAATCCTCAGGAGTATTAACATTATAGAAAACATCTTCTAAATCAACAATTTCATTTAATAAATGTTCATCTACATAATTAACTCTAACAAGTGAAAATAATTCACTAACTTTATAAATTTTATTATTTAAACATTCTTCAATATAAGCTATGCAATTTTTTGAATAAACTGCAAATAGTGGCTCTACCCTATTTTTAATAATCGGAACCGTTACATCATACCCACCACTAATTTCTATTATATAATTTATTAAAATTTTATCCAAAAATGGCATATCACATGCAACGACAAAAATACTTTCGCTGTTTGATGCTGACAAACCAGCATGAATCCCACCTAAAGGTCCAGCCTCCAAATATATATCTGAAACCTCCTTAATATTAGCAAATCCATATTTATTTAGCTTGTTACTAACTATTATGACTTCTTCAAAAACATCTGTGAAAATTTCAACAATGTTACTAATAAAAGTTTGATTTTTACTAATAATCAAGTTTGATTTATCCACGCCCATCCTTGAACTTTTACCTCCAGCTAATATTACACCAGAAACCTCCATTAACTTCACCACCATCAGAAAACTATAAAAATAATTTTTCAATATTAACTTATATATAACTAAATTGCTATTTCGCTTAGTTTAAATACTCTTAAAGTTTTATGTCAACATTTTTTTTATAGATAAATATTATTTATTATTTACTTACACATACATAGTGTTTATAAATCAATTCTATTTATTTGATTATTTGTACACATAGCTTATAATTATATGTATAAATCGTAACAATTTGTGTATAGATTTTCATCATAATAAAAATACTTCACATACTTTTCATTTATTTTTCATAATTTGTTCACATTTGTATCGAATTATAATATAATAATCACAACTATAAAAAAAAGGGTTGATAAAATTGAAACAAGATTTATTTTCAATATTTAACCTACAAAATGTCGAATTAAACTCAAAATTATGTATGAATTATCAAAATAAAAAAAATGTATGCCACAAATGTATTGACGTATGTCCTGCGGCCGCACTGGAATTAGTTAATAATATACCAGTTATAAACACATCAAAATGTACAAATTGCGGCTATTGTATCAGTACATGTGATGTGCTCGCTTTTGATAATTTAAAAAGTCCTTATAACGAAATTATTGACCAAATAAATCAATATCCAGAATCTAATATAACATGCGATAATGCCGAAAATCACTCAAAAGGAATTAAGGTTCCATGTTATCTGAATATCGATTTAAATATACTTTTACAACTTAGTAAATATAAAAACTCAGTATCTTTTTACTTAGGTAATTGTCCAACATGTCTTAAAGCAGAGCATGATTTAATATTAAACCATGTATTAGAATTACAAAAACAACTAAATGAGTTATCAATTCCTTTTAATATCAAAATTAATACGACAAAACTGAATGAAGAAAATAGCGAAATCATAAATGGATTAACTAGAAGAGAGCTATTTCAAAAAATATCATTTAAAAAATTAAGAAATTTTAAATTTGATGAAGAAGGTGATTTAAAGAAAAATAAATTCTCTAATTTATTACTGAAGGAAAAAAATCTTTTCAAAAGGAGGCTATTCAATACTTATTTTGCTGAAGAGACAAATGAAATTAATGTTAAACCGATAAATAAGTTGATTGCTTCCATTGAGACATCTGATGTATGTAATGGATGTGGTATATGTGAAAAAATTTGCCCTACAAATGCTATAACCTGGTATGACGATTTAGATTCTAAAAGTTATTTAATTTTTGATAATCAAGCTTGTATTGCTTGTCAAAAATGTGGTGCTTGCCCTGAAAATGCAATTATATTTAATTCAATTCCCTTTAATGAATATATTAATTCCGAAAAAAAAGTATTAGCTATCTTCAAGTTAGTTAAATGCGAAAAGTGTGGTGATTTATTTAAAACAAATGATGCCACTAAAATATGTTCATTATGCAAAAAAGAACAGGAACATACACCAATTAAATATTTTAATTAATATTTTTGTAAATTTATAATGAGAGGTGAAAATTTTGAAAAAAATGAGAAAGTCATTGGTAATATTATTTATTTTTATTTTTATCATTATTAGTTCAGGATGTAGTGATAGTAGCGTAGCTACAACTGAACCCTATTTTAATAATAATAATAGTATTTTACCAGTAAATGTAATGAACAATCAGTACTCATTATTACAACAAGCTTCAGATAAAACGTTAAAAACTTTATCCTCTAAAGTGATTACGGCTGATGAAGTGTTTCAAAAGGTGCTCGTCGAACATGATTTAAACTATTTTGTAGTTGATATTAGAGGTTCTAATGATTTTGCTAAAGGAACAATAGAAGGCGCTGTTAATATTCCTTTTGAATATACAGCTAATCTTAAATTAATTGGCTCTTTACCAAAAGATAAAACGATTATAGTAGTTTGCTATACAGGACACCAAGCCGGTCAAACTACTGCACTATGGAATATGCTTGGCTATGATGCTGTAGCAATGATTAATGGAATGGCTGGTTGGACAACAAATACAGTTGCAGGTGCTACTTTACCTGAGAATTCTTATAATTACCCAGTGACCACTATTGCTTCAGAAGCTACTGTATATGAACTACCAACGTATGTAAATGAAGAAGTTGCAAACCTAGATTCTTTAATTTTAGCAAAATCCAATAATTTTTTAAATTCTAAAAAAGGCGTTACTGTTAAAGCAGAAGATTTAATTAAGGATTTAAATAATGATAATTCCAATTACTTTGTTCTAGATGTGAGGAATAAAGAGGACTATGACAGAGGTCATATAGAGGGTGCAATAAATATTCCGTTTGAAAATGTTGCTGAAATTGATAATCTTAAAAAGTTACCACCAAACAAAACAATTGTTATTGTTGGATATTATGGTACTGATGCAAATCAAGTTGCTAGAGTAATTAATCAATTAGGTTATGATTCATACGCATTATTTTATGGAATGAGAATATGGACACCAAATGAAGCAATAAATGGAATTCCTTCAATTTCAACTGAAAAAATTACTGATTTACCAACTGTAGAATTACAATATGAAGAAGGTGGCGAACCAACCACTGCTAGTTGCGGTTAATACTTTATAGAAAGGAGAATTTGTATATGAAAAAAATTAATCGAAGAACATTTTTAAAGGGATCTGCTGCTGCTATTGTCTTAACATCCGTTCCATTTTATCTTAATTTTACTGAATATAAGAAAGCTGCAGAAGAAGAAACTGTTAAAAAGATCCCTTCATTCT
>CAZSSR010000134.1:0-3968 GCA_964609605.1 uncultured Bacillaceae bacterium
GATAACTTCTGTAGCATCGGTGCAATTAATTAATAATAATGAAAGCAAGGAAATTGAAGACGTTTCAACTGGGGATGGACCTGTTGATGCAGCTTTTAAAGCTATCGAAAAATTAGTTGGAATTTCATTTATTTTAGATACTTATGATCTAAGAGCGGTTACTGGTGGGAAAGATGCTCAAGGAGAGGTTATAGTAAAGCTGAAGAAGGATAATAATATTTTTACAGGACGTGGTGTAAGCACTGACGTTATTGAAGCAAGTATAAAAGCATATATTAATGCTATTAATAAATTACTATATACTTATGATGAAATTAAAAAAGGAGAGGAGAATCAGAATGCAAAATAAGATTGCTATTTTTGATTCAACCTTAAGGGATGGCGCACAAGCTGAGGGTATCTCCTTTTCAGTTAAGGATAAATTAAAGATAGTTAAATTGTTAGATGAAATCGGTGTCAGTTATATTGAAGCGGGTAATCCAGGTTCTAATCCTAAAGACCTAGAATTTTTTAATGATGTTAAAAAGCTTAGTTTAAAAAACGCTAAAGTAACCGCATTTGGTAGCACAAGAAGACGAGATGTTGCTGTAGATGAAGATGTAAATATTCAATCTTTAGCTACGGCGGATACCAATGTTGTAACAATATTTGGTAAGACATGGGATTTTCATGTAACCGATATTATAAAAACTTCGTTAGAAGAGAATTTAAGTATGATTAAAGAAACTATTGCTTATTTTAAAGCTTTAAATAAAGAAGTAATATATGATGCTGAACATTTCTTTGATGGATATAAGGGAAATAAGGAATATGCCTTAGCTACTCTTCAAGCCGCGTTTGAGGGAGGTGCTGACTGTATGGTGCTTTGTGATACTAATGGTGGAGCTTTTCCAAATGAGGTTTATGAGGTAACCAAAATGGTTAGTGAAAAATATCCTATATCAATTGGTATTCATGCTCATAATGATAGTGGTATGGCTGTCGCTAATTCAATTATGGCTGTGGAAGCAGGTTCCAATCATGTTCAAGGCACATATATTGGTTTCGGGGAAAGATGTGGAAATGCAAATCTATCTAGTATTATTCCATCCTTACAAATAAAAAAACAGTTGTTATGTATTCCAGAAAATCAAATGTCAAGACTAACTACTACAGCTAGAATAATTGCGGAAATAGCTAATGTAAGTATAAAGGATGATACACCATTTATCGGGAGAAGTGCTTTTGCTCATAAAGGTGGGATGCATATTGATGGTGTGCGTAAAGCACCAGAATCCTTCGAACATTTAAATCCAGAGTTGGTTGGTAATGAAAGAAGAATCTTGATGTCTGAGGTTGCTGGTAGAAGTACTATTTTATCAAAAATTCAAGAGATTAATCCTGATATAACTAAGGACTCCTTTGAGACAAAAGAGATAATTGATAAGTTAAAAGATATGGAGCATGTTGGATATCAATTCGAGGGAGCAGAAAGCAGTTTTGAATTGATTATTCGTAAGCATTTAGGTAAATATAAACCTTTTTTTGAATTAGAAAATTATACTACGATGGGAAGACAGCCTTCAGAGAATAGCCAAATTAACTCTTCTGCGATTGTTAAGATAAACGTTGAGGGTAAGACTGAAATAACTGCGGCAGAAGGGAATGGACCTGTTAACGCGCTCGACAAGGCTTTAAGAAAGGCTTTAGAGGTATTCTATCCTAGTTTAAAAAATGTAAGCTTAAGAGATTATAAGGTTCGGGTATTGGACACTAAAGATGCCACAGCAGCAAAGGTTAGAGTTCTAATTGAATCGACGGATGGCGAAGAATACTGGACTACTGTTGGAGTTTCAACAGATATAATTGAAGCTAGTTGGATTGCTTTGGTGGATTCAATTGAATATAAGCTTATTACTGATATAGAAAAAATATAAATCATAATTAATAATTGGAGGATTATAAATGGGAATGACAATGACACAAAAAATATTAGCCGCACATGTTGGACTTGAAACAGTTGAGGCTGGACAATTGATTAAGGCTAAACTAGATTTAGTGTTAGGCAATGATATAACAACTCCAGTAGCAATAAAGGAATTTAATAAAATTGGAATAAAAGATGTGTTTGATAAAAGTAAGGTTGTAATAGTTCCTGACCATTTTACACCAAATAAAGATATAAAAGCGGCAGAGCAATGTAAATTTATTCGCGAATTTGCGTATGAAAAAGAGATAGAAAATTATTTTGAGGTTGGAGAGATGGGAATTGAACACGTACTTCTTCCTGAGAAAGGTTTAGTTGTACCAGGGGATGTAGTTATAGGTGCCGATTCTCATACATGTACGTATGGTGCTTTAGGAGCATTCTCTACAGGTGTTGGTAGTACAGATATGGCAGCAGGTATGGCAACTGGAGAGGCGTGGTTTAAGGTTCCTGCTGCGATTAAGTTTTTATTAAAAGGTAAGCCTAATAAGTGGGTAAGTGGTAAGGATGTAATACTTCATATAATCGGAATGATTGGTGTAGATGGAGCATTATATAAATCGATGGAATTTATGGGAGAAGGACTTAATAGTCTTTCTATGGATGATCGTTTTAGTATGGCGAATATGGCTATTGAAGCAGGTGCAAAAAACGGAATTTTTATGGTCGATGATAAAACAATTGAATATGTTAAGGAACATGCAACTAAAGGATACACAATATATGAACCAGATATTGATGCTAAATATGATGAGGTATATGAAATTGATCTTTCAACTATTCGTCCAACTGTGGCTTTCCCTCATTTACCTGATAATACAAGAACAATAGATGAAGTTGGTGATATCAAAGTTGACCAAGTTGTTATCGGTTCTTGTACTAATGGTCGGATGGAGGATTTGCGTGTTACAGCTGGTATATTGCGAGGCAAGAAAGTGGCTAAGGGAGTTAGGGTTATAGTTTTTCCTGGAACTCAAAAAATATATTTACAAGCCCTAAGAGAGGGTCTAATAGAAGATATAGTTAAAGCTGGAGCCGTTTTTAGTACACCAACTTGTGGGCCTTGTTTAGGAGGACACATGGGTATATTAGCAAAAGGGGAAAGAGCTATATCTACTACTAATCGAAATTTTGTTGGACGTATGGGACATCCGGAATCAGAGGTTTATTTATCTAGCCCAGCTGTTGCAGCTGCATCAGCATTAACTGGGAAGATAAGCAACCCTGAATTAATATAGAATTGTTGTATGCAATTAGTTTGCTAAAGGGGGATATATTTAATGCAAGTAAAAGGGAAAGTTTTTAAATATGGTGACAATGTTGATACTGATGTAATTATTCCTGCAAGATATCTAAATACTTCAGACCCTATAGAGTTAGCGAAATATTGTATGGAAGATATTGATGCTACATTTGCAGCTAAAGTTCAAGCGGGTGATATTATTGTGGCGAATAAGAATTTTGGGTGTGGATCATCAAGAGAGCATGCACCTATTGCAATTAAAGCTTCAGGAATATCATGTATAATTGCTTCTACATTCGCTAGGATTTTCTATCGTAATGCGATTAATATTGGGTTAGCAATATTAGAATGTGATGAAGCAGTAGAAAAAATATCTGCAAATGATGAGATTGAAATAGATTTTTCTACAGGGAAAATACACAATATTACAAAGAATGAATATTACCAAGCACAACCTTTTCCAGAGTTTATGCAAGAGATTATTAAAGCTAATGGGTTAATAAATCAAATAACTAAAGAAATTATATGATAAATTTTTTGATAGAAGATTTGGAGGCAAGTTATGAAATTTAATATTACTACGATACCAGGTGATGGTATCGGGCCAGATATAATAGATCAAGCGATTCTTGTTTTAAAAGAAATCGAAAGAAAATATGGACATCAATTTATTTGTACTGAAGCACTTGCGGGTGGAATTGCCATTGATAAAATAGGTGAGCCACTACCAAAAGAAACTTTAGAAATGTGTAAAGATAG
>CAZSSR010000135.1:0-208 GCA_964609605.1 uncultured Bacillaceae bacterium
AAAAGATATGTATTTATTTACTTTTCTTATGTTCATGCTTTCTTTTAGCCTTTAATTTGATTATAATTTTTGCTTGATACAGCCTATCATCCCCTGTAACAATAACGTCTTTAATTCCCAACATTCTATCTCTATTAATTTGAAAAAACGGAAGATCTTTCTTTGCTATATCTCCAATTCTACGTTTATTAACCGTTATTCCAATAGC
>CAZSSR010000135.1:218-3907 GCA_964609605.1 uncultured Bacillaceae bacterium
CCTTCATCATCGTATTCCTTTAACATAATATTTAGCTTTTTATTATTAAAAGGTTTATTTTTTTCTTTAATTGCTTTTAATATAGTTTGCCTTTCAGCATTATCATCATTTATTAATCTTACACCCGCAACTTTAAATTCTCGCTCATAAGATTTCATTGACCCTTGATATTTAATTTTTTCAATTGGTTGCTTTGCTTTAAATATATCAAATAGACCCATTATAACTTCACCCCAAATCTTTCAGCATTTCATACTATTCAATAATAATTTTATAATATTATAAAAGTGAATTCACATAATTTAATTTATTATAGTCTATTTTGGTATTGAAGGATAATTAGTAATCTTTTGAATTGATTTGTATAGTGGCTTTAAACTTTTATACATTTTTAAATATACATTCTTGTATAAATCGTCATAAGTTTTAACTGCTTCAGGATTTGGATAAAAAACTTTACCTACTCTAGTCATATTTTCAACAGCAGTCTCAGTATCCTTATAAAGACCAACTCCAACAGCCGCTAAGATAGCTGCACCTAATCCAGAAGATTCATAAACATCCGGTCTATTAACAGCTATGCCCAATATGTCCGCGGTGATTTGCATAACCTCATCACTTTTAGAACCCCCACCGTTAATATAAATCTCAGTAATTGGTACCTTACTTCTTTTTTCTATCAATTCTATTCCTTCACGAATCGAATAAGCTAATCCCTCAATGATTGCTCGATACATATGTTCCTTCTTGTGCACATCTCCAAACCCAATAATACTTCCTTTAGCTTCTGGACTAGGAAAAATTATTCCCGGTGACCAGTAAGGTTGAAGAGTCAAACCCATTGATCCGGCAGGAACTTTCTTTATCATTTCTTCTAAAACTACCTCGGTAGGAACACCTAACCTTTTTGCTTCCTCGCGTTCCTTCTCAGTAAACTGTTCTATAAACCAAGTTACCATCCAAAATCCCCGATAGATCTGAACCTCTAAATTATATGTACCCTTTTTGCCACTTGGATAAGCCGGCAATAATGGTACTGGCTCAATATATTTGTCAGAATTAATATTAATTGTGGCTGTTGTGCCATAACCAATACACCCCTGATAAGGATGTAAACACCCTGAACCCATAACCTCCATAGCTTTATCAGAACCTGCAGATATAATTGGAGTTCCCTCAATTAACCCGAGTTTATCTGCAATACTAATGCTTACATTATCAATTATATCACCTGGAGGAATAAGCTTTGGTAACATATCACGTTCAACAGGTAAAGCTCTCCATTTCCAATGATTCTTTTTTGCCCAAGTTAAATTTTTATAATCAAATGGTATATATCCAACTTGACTACTAACTGAATCAACAATTTTTCCAGTTAATTTATATAATATATACCCTGATAAAAATAAATAATGTTCTGTTTCTCTCCAAATACCTGGTTCATTCTCTCTAAGCCAATTAACCTCAGCTTCAGTTTGGAGGGAAAGTAATGTTTTCCTTAATCCTGTTATTTTAAAAATAAAATCCCATGCAACTCCGAGACTTGGTAAATCTTTCGCCCTTCTTTGATCTAACCAAACCATTGCTTTTCTTAAAGGCTCTTTATTTTTATCTAAATTAATTATTGTTCCCCTTTGAGTGGTAAGTGACATTGCCGCGATTGTTTCTGACGATACATTATTTTGTGCCCATAGATTATTGCATGCTTCACATAGCTTCTCCCAAAAATATTCAGGTTCTTGCTCAGTTACTCCTGGACTTGGTGAAATATAGGGACAATCGTAGATAACTTGTGAGTAATCAACTATTTCTCCTTTTAAGTTGAATACAATAGCACGTACGCTTTGAGTTCCTACATCAATAGCAAGTAAGTTTTTCTTAACCATAAATACCTCCCCAGGAATTTTATTATAATAAATCCGGACTATAAGAATCTTGCCACAACTTTAAATATTTATTTTTTTCCTCTTCAAATTTTATTTTGTCATAATTCAAATCTTTTGCAATATATTTCTCTATTTTATCAATAAAATCAATTCCGCCATTTTCTGTA
Organism: uncultured Bacillaceae bacterium; assembly: GCA_964609605.1. GTDB lineage: Bacteria > Bacillota > Bacilli > Tepidibacillales > Tepidibacillaceae > CAZSSR01. The sequence goes on from CAZSSR010000135.1 coordinate 2,272, forward strand.
GTTAATCCTAATCTTGTTCTTCTAAGCATTAAATCTTCTAAATGAACTACTTGTTCATTTCTTGCAGACCATATCAATTCAGCCCACAAAACATCTGTATTCTCAATATATCCTAAAGATAATAACTCCTTATTATTAATAATTTCATTAGCTCGATTTCCAAAGGTTCTATATAACCTATTAAATATTTCAGACTTCTGTTCAAACTCATTAATTCCTTTAAATAAATTATTATTTTTATTATTCTTGCTAGGAATAGGAACATATTTTTTAATTTCATGCAGTACATCAATAGCTATTATTTTAAATGTAGTTAATTTACCTCCCATAACAGATATTAAACCATTTTCAGAAGATATATTATATTCCCTTGATTCCTTGGATGGATCATCTTTTCCTGTGTTTATAACTGGCCTAACTCCAGAAAATGTTGATATAGCATCAGCTTTTGTTAAATTTAATGATGGGAAAAACTCCTCTAATGCTATAAATAAATATTCACTTTCCTTCGTATCTATTCGAGGTTCCTTTAAGATATTTTCACTATATTCTAAATCTGTAGTACCATACAAAGTCGTTCCTTGCCACGGTAAAACATATAAAGGTCTACCATCAATTGGATGCGTAAAGCTTATTGCCTGATATAACGGAAATCGCCATTGTGGAAATAGAATATGACTGCCTTTTAATTTTCTTAGAATTGGTTCTTTACCAACTTTCGATGTTAATATATCTGAAAATATTCCTGTAGCATTAATTATTACTTTAGCCCAAATTCCATATTTATTTTCATTATCTTTATCTATTACATTAATTCCATTAATTTCTCCATTATTATTATTTTTTAGAAAGTCATCAACATATATATAATTTATTGCTACTCCACCATAATTTTCTCCATCACTAATAACACGTAGAACTAATCTTGCGTCATCAGTAGTAGCATCTGTAAAGCTATATCCTCCCCTAAGATCATTAGCCTTTATGGATGATGCTTGCTGCAAAAAGTCAACTTTATCGTGATATAAATGATCTTTTCTGCCAGCCATTATATCATAAAAAGTTAACCCTAACCCAAGAAGGCGAGATGTTAAATCTTTTTTATAAGCAGGATATAAGAATCTTATTGGTTGAACTAAATTTTTATATTCAGCTAATAATTTTTCTCGTTCAGTTACACACTGCCAAGTTGTTTTTATTTGTCCTTGACCTAAATACCTTAAACCACCATGAACTAGTTTTGCTGAACGGCTTGATGTGCCCCAAGCAAAATCATGCTGTTCAACTAATAAGGTTTTATACCCTTGTTTACTAGCTTCATTAAATATTCCAGCTCCTGTTATACCCCCGCCAATAATTATAATATCCCATTCATTTGAAAATTCATTAATAATCTCTTTACGTTTCATAATCTATCAACCCTTTTATACAAGTTTCCCAGGATTCATCATGCTTTCTGAATCTAAAGTAATACCAATATTTTTAATTATATCTATTCCTAATTGACCCTTTTCTTCTATTAAATACTGTTTATGATCTATGCCAATACCATGCTGATGACTTATGGTTCCTCTTGAATTAACAATGGCTTCACTTGCAGCACTTTTAATTTTTCGCCAACGAGCTAAGGTCTCTT
>CAZSSR010000136.1:0-3732 GCA_964609605.1 uncultured Bacillaceae bacterium
AATGCCAGTTGGAATATTTGCTGCAATCTATTTAGTGGAATATGCGAAACCAGGCAGATTAGTTAGAATAATCAGATTCGCTACAGAAAGTTTGGCAGGTATTCCATCAATAATTTTTGGCCTATTTGGTATGATAGTTTTCGTAGTTGCTCTTAATTTTCAATATTCAATTCTAGCTGGAACGTTAACATTATCTATACTACTTTTACCAGTAACTATAAGACAAACAGAGGAATCCCTTAAAGCTGTTTCTATGTCCTATAGGGAAGCCTCATATGCCTTAGGTGCTGATAAATTATATACGATTATAAAGGTAGTTATTCCATCAGCAATATCAGGTATTTTAGTGGCAGTTATTTTAAGCATTGGTAGAATTATAGGTGAATCAGCTGCTTTGTATTTAACAGCTGGTACTATAGCGCGGATCCCTAATGGTATTTTTGAAGGTGGAGCTACATTAACTATTAAAGCTTATATGTTAGCAAAAGAAGAGGGAGATATAGCTACTGCTTGTGCAATAGGTACAATAATTATTATTATAATATTATTGCTAAATGGATTATCAAGATTAATTTCCAAAAAACTTTCGTTTAAAAATACAGACTAATTTATGTATCAAACTTTATTCTGAGGTGATAAAATATGGATTCATATTCAAAATTAACAGTTGAAAACCTTAACTTCTTCTATGATGATTTTAAGGCTCTAAGTAATATAAACATAAATATTAACGAAAAAGAAGTAACTGCATTTATTGGACCTTCAGGATGTGGAAAATCTACATTTATAAGAGTTTTTAATAGAATGAATGATTTAATTGATAATACAAGAGTTGAAGGAAAAGTGCTTTTAGATGGTGAAGATATATATGGAAATATAGATGTAATTAAATTAAGGTCTAGATTAGGTATGGTTTTTCAAAAACCAAATCCTTTCCCGATGAGTATATATGATAATATTGCTTATGGGCCAAGAGTACATGGTATTAAGAAAAAAACTACATTAGATGAAATTGTTGAAAAAAGTTTAAAAGATGCAGTAGTTTGGGACGAAGTGAAGGACAACCTAAAAAAGAATGCTCTAAATATATCTGGTGGTCAACAGCAGAGAATATGTATAGCAAGGGCATTAGCAGTGGAACCCGAAGTACTGCTTATGGATGAACCAACATCAGCTCTTGATCCAATTTCAACATTAAAAATTGAAGATCTTATCCATCAACTTAAGGAAAATTATACTATAGTAATAGTTACCCATAATATGCAGCAAGCTGGTCGTATTTCAGACAAAACTGCATTCTTTCTTAATGGAGAAATAATTGAATATAATTATACTGAAAAAATATTTAGTAAACCTAAAGATAAAAGAACTGAAGATTATATTACTGGTAGGTTTGGGTAAACAAATATTTTAAAACAATACAGAAAAAATATTAAGTTGTATAATTAAAATATCGTATTTAGGAGTGATTTATTTGGTAACAAGACATTCATTTGAACAAGAACTTGAAGAATTACATCTAGATTTAATAAAAATGGGAAGTCTCGCTGAATCATCTATAGAAAATACTATACAGGCACTAAAAAAACAAGATGTAGAACTTGCAAAAAAAATATTTAGAGATGACGACATAATAGATGACCTTGAAAAAAAAATAGAAAAAAAGTGCCTTATGCTTATAGCTATGCAACAACCTATTGCCAGAGATTTAAGATCTATTAGTGCTGTACTTAAAATAATAACTGACATGGAAAGAATCGGTGACCACTCAGCCGACATTGCTGAGATAACAATAAGGATGGCAAATGGAAAGTATATTAAACCACTTATTGATATTCCAAAAATGGCTGAAAAAGCAAAGGAAATGGTCAAAAAATCAATAGATGCCTATGTCAAACAAGACATCATACTAGCAAGTGAGGTTTGTGCTGGCGATGATGAAGTTGATGAGCTTTTTTATAAAATTATCCTTGAACTTGTAAGCTTTATGAAAAACGACCCTAAAACTATTGAACAAGCAATTAACTTCATGTTTATTGCCAAGTACTTGGAGAGAATAGCTGATCATGCAACAAACATTAGTGAGTGGGTAGTTTATAATGTTACAGGCGATCATGAACATTTAACTAAAATACTTCACAGAGATGACAGAAAAAATAACCCATTTATTGAATGAGCTTAATATTAATACGAATGTTAATACGATATTAGAATTAAATTTAGGGAGAGGTGTGTATGTCAAAGGAATTAATTTTTTCTCTAGAAGATGAAAAACACATCCAAGAGTTGATAAAATATAATTTAGAACTAAAAGGTTACAAGGTTGATACATTTGAAAGTGGAGAAGAACTACTAAACAAATCTACAGATACCATACCAGACCTATACATTTTAGATATTATGCTTCCTGGTATTGATGGTTTGGAAGTATGCAGACACCTTAAAGAAAATCCTAAAACAAGAAATGTGCCTATAATTATGCTTACAGCAAAAAGTGAAGAATTTGACAAGGTATTAGGACTTGAACTTGGGGCTGATGATTATATAATAAAACCATTTAGCGTCAAAGAATTAGTAGCCAGAGTGAAAGTTATTTTTAGAAGAATCAATACTAAATATAATTCAGAATCAGATGTAACAGAACACGGAAATCTATCTGTTAATTCCACTAGAAGAGAAGTCTACAAAAACGGTAAACTTATAGATATGCCCCTAAAAGAATTTGAACTATTGAGTCTTCTCATTAATAATAAAGGAAAAGTTCTTACAAGAGAAATGCTGTTAGAGAAAATATGGGGCTTTGATTATTATGGCGAAACACGTACTGTAGATGTGCATATTAGATATTTAAGACAAAAAATTGAAGATGACGACACTAACCCTACTTATATTGAAACTGTTAGAGGTATTGGCTATAAGTTAAGCGATAAAAAGCTAGAAAATTAGATTGGATAAGGTGCAATATTTATGAGAAAACGAATATTAATCTATTACTTAATATTAATATTAATCGGAATTACAATTACCGGGATTTTCACTTCACAACTTACCCAGAAGTTTTATAAGTATGAAGTTGAAGAAAAACTTATAAATACTGCATACTTAATACAATATCAGATTAACCGGGATATTATAAAAGGACAAGAGGTAGATTACAACGAACTAGCACATACTTATTCCGAAGTATTAAACAATTCATCAAAAATAAATAAAACTAGCGACACGCCCGCAGCGAGGGTCACTTTTATCGATTTTAATGGAAATGTTGTTGGTGAATCTGAAGCTGACTATAAGATAATGGAAGATCATAGAGACAGAAAGGAAGTCAAAGAAGCAATATCCGGACAAGTGGGTAAAGATATCCGATCGAGCAATACATTGGGTATAGATTTTCTCTATATAGCTGTTTCATTAATGTCATCTAATATCGTTATACGGATTTCAGTTCCATTAGTACAGTTAGTTACAATCGACAAAATAATCTTATATTATGCAATAATTGGTATCATAGCAGGGTTAATTATTACAAGTATTTTAGCAGTAAAATTTTCTAAATCGGTTACTTTACCATTACAGCAAGTAACAACAGTAGCTAAAGACATTTCTAACGGTAATTATTCACAAAGAGTTAATCTTATTACTAATGATGAACTTGGTGAATTAGCACATACTTTTAATAAAATGGCTATTGAGCTGGAAAAAACTTTTATTGATCTAACTGATAAAAACATA
>CAZSSR010000137.1:0-3717 GCA_964609605.1 uncultured Bacillaceae bacterium
ATATCTACCTTCAGTGGAATTTTAAGATTCAAAGCACCTTCCATTGTTTCCTTAACTAAAGATTTCATTGTTTCAATTTCATCTGGAGAAACCTCAAAAATTAATTCATCATGTACCTGTAATTTTAAAGTGCTTTTTAAGTTTTTCTCTTTAATTTGGTTATATATTCTAATCATAGCTATTTTTATTATATCGGCTGCAGTACCTTGAATCGGTGTGTTAATAGCAGTTCTTTCTGCAAAGCTACGTATGTTATAGTTCGAACTATTAATCTCAGGTAAATATCTTCTTCTATTTAGCAGTGTGCTTACATATCCATTTTTTCTTGCTTCAACAACAATTTCTTGCATGTAAATTTTTACAGATGAATAGATTGCAAAATATCTTTCAATAAATTCTGCAGCTTCCTTTCTAGATATATTAAGACTTTGTGATAGACCATAATCACTAATACCATACGCAATACCGAAATTTACCACTTTTGCCTGCCTTCTCATAGACGAAGTAACTTCTTCTTCATTTACAGAAAAAATATCCATTGCAGTTTTTGTATGAATGTCTTTATCATTATTAAATGCTTCTATTAAAGTTTTATCATCAGCCATATGAGCTAAGACTCTAAGTTCAATTTGAGAATAATCCGCTGAAAGTATTCTCCAGTCCGGCTTTGCAGGTACAAATACTTGTCTTATTTTTCTACCTTCTTCAAGTCTTATTGGTATGTTTTGCAAGTTTGGCTCAGTGCTACTCAATCTTCCAGTTGTTGTTACTGCTTGATTAAATAATGTGTGGATTTTACCTGTTAATGGGTTAATCATTTTTAATAAACCGTCAATATATGTAGATTGTAATTTGCCAAGCTGTCTATAGTTTAATATCTCTCCAATAATAATATGATAAGGTTCTAATTTTTCTAATACATCAACATCTGTTGAATAGCCAGTTTTAGTTTTTTTAACAACAGGTAATTGTAGTTTATCAAAAAGAACTTCACTCAATTGTTTTGGAGAATTTATATTAAATTCAGTACCAGCTAAGTTATATATTTTATTAGTAAGTTCTTCTAATCTAAGCGTTATTTCTACACTCATTTCTTTTAACCGTTCAATGTCTATTAAGAAACCACTTTTCTCCATATCAGCTAATACTTTTGACAATGGTAATTCAATATTATTTAAGAGATCAGTTAGATTATTTTTAAATAATTCTTCATTTAATGTTGGTACAATATTATATATTGCATTAACTTTTCTACCTAAATAGTTAATTAAGATAGATTTCTCTGGTATCTTCCTTTTCGCACCTTTGCCATAAATAGTTTCATCTGTCTGTAGTCCATTATATCCATAGCATTTTGCAATCTCAGATAACTCATTATCTCCATCAGATGGATTAATTAAATAATTGCTTAATAGAACGTCCGAAACAACCCCTCTTAAAAAGATCCCTTCCCAAAAAAATGCCAATTCTGATTTCTTACCATCAAAAACTAATTTTGGAGCATCTTCATTTTCAATCCATTTTAGAAAGTTTTCCCAATCCTTAACTTGCTTTAAAGAGATAAAAAATTGCTCTTTCCCATCCGATATTGCAATACCCAGGATTTTTTTATCGTGTACTCTAATGTTATATAGTTCTAAATGTAATGCTATGTTTTTCTTGCTTTTAAATTTCCCTTCCCATTCCTTTATATTTATTTCTGGGTATATTTGTACATATATGTCCTCGATATCTTCCTTTTCTCCTTGACCTAAATTCTCAATCCCTAATCTTTCAATTAATGTTTGAAACCCTAATTTAGCAAATAATTTAGCTAACCTTTCATTATTAAATTCTTCTAATTTATAGTCTTCAATATTTACCTCCATAGGTACACTTCTATATATAGTAGCTAGTTCCTTGCTTAGTATTGCTTCTTCCTTATTGTTTTCTAAATTTTCTTTTAACTTCTCTCCTTTAAGCTCAGCAATATTATCCAATACACTCTCAACAGAATGATATTTGTATAAAAGCTTTAACGCAGTTTTTTCACCTACTCCAGGTACTCCTGGAATATTGTCAGATGAATCCCCCATTAATCCCTTTAAATCAATTATCTGATTAGGGAGTAAATCGTATTTTTCTTTTAGCTTTTTTGGGTCGAATATTTCAACTTCACTTATTCCCTTTTTAGTTATATAAACGGTTACATTATCTGATACTAGCTGAAGCAGATCTTTATCTCCTGTATATATAATAGTATCTATATTTCTTTCATCAGAAATTTTAGCTACTGTACCGATAATATCATCTGCTTCATAATTTTCTAGCTCAAAATGTTTGATCGATAATGTATCCAATAATTCTTTTATTAATGGAAATTGACAAGATAATTCGTTTGGCGTTTTCAACCTCTTCCCTTTATACTCTTTAAAATCTTTATGTCTAAACGTGACTTTTCCAGCATCAAAAGCCACAAAAATATAATTTGGCTTTATATCTTCTAAAATCTTTAGAATTATTTGTGTAAAACCATAAATTGAATTTGTATAGATGCCCTGTTTATTAACTAATAATGGTAAAGCATAAAATGCCCTGTTAGCTATGCTATTGCCATCAATTAAGACTAACTTGTTCATAAATTCACCCCATGTTATTCTTCATTTGCGTAAGTAATTTTTAATAATCATTATCATATCATATTTTTAAGTCGAACTTAAATCGCGTTTTTTGAGATATTAGGGAGACTTATCCTAAATTCAATAATCTTTTTATAAAAAAAACAGTTATCTTTAAAGATAACTGTTTTTTTTATAAATATTTATTAAACTTAATTAAGACTCTCAATATCTATAAATGGCGTTGCTCCACCTGTAACACTTGGAAGAATACCATTCCATTTTTTTATTGCTGCCATTTGAGCTTCTATCTTTCTTAATTCAATTAAATCAGGAGAAATTACTTCCTTTTGCAATCTTAGTGCCTCTGCCTCAGCTTTAGCAGTTTCTATAGTCTGCTGTGCTTCTATCTCAATTCTTTGTAAATCAAGTGTAGCCTTTAGTGCCTGCTGCTCAGCAATCTGTTTTTGTTCAATAGCACTATTGAATTCTTCACTAAATTTAAATTCAGTAATATTTATTTCATCTAAAATCATATTGTAATCAGAAAACCTTTTAGCTAATGTTTCTTTAATTTTTGCGCTTACTTCAGATCTTTTAGAAATCAATTCTTCTGCGGTATATTGAGCAGTAATTGCTTTAACAGCTTCACCAATTGCTGGGTCAACTATTCTATCATTATATGATAAGCCTACACGTTGGTATAAATTTGGAACCTCCGCATTTACTAAGTGATAGTTAACAACAACAGTGGTTGTAACTATCTGTAGGTCTTTAGATGCGGCAGTTTGTTGTGATTCCCTTTTCTGAACTCGAACCTCTACTTGTATAACTTCTTGAATAAATGGAATTTTCAAATGAAGCCCTTCTGAATATGAAACTGGTTGAACAGCACCCAATTGTACTACAACCCCCACATAACCAGCTTCAACTATAACAAATGAGCTATAAGCAGTAAGCAGTAATAATAGTAAAATTACACCTAATATCACATACTTTCTAAACTTCTTGTCAAAATTTGGTTTCATGTCGATTATCTTTTCGTCCATTTTTCTTCCTCCTTTTATAATCAATAAAATTGCATACGTAATAAAAAAAAATTGGTTTCGTTGCCCCTTAT
>CAZSSR010000138.1:0-3680 GCA_964609605.1 uncultured Bacillaceae bacterium
ATAAATACAAACTAAAGGTGATCTGCTTTTGTATTTTAGTCATATTCATCACTCTTCTACAATTTAGTATTGTATTACTTCTATTTTTTTTAAAAAATCCCTTTTTATCATTATTTATCTTTAATTTCACAATAACTAATTAAGATCTACCCATCCATACTTAATTGCTGTTATAACAGCCTGTGTCCGATCCTGCACATTTAACTTTTGAAGAATATTGCTTACATGGTTTTTAACAGTCTTTTCACTAATAAATAGATTTTTCTCAATTACTCGGTTATTGTTACCCTTCGCCATGTTTTGTAATACTTCAATCTCCCTCGTTGTCAAAATCGATCTCCAATCAACAACTTTTTCGATATATAAGAAATTCTTATTATAACCTTCTTCATACATTTCAATAGTTTTACTTAATCTACGGTAATCAGCAATTACCTTACCTGCAATACTTGGGTGAATAAATGAGCTCCCAGAAGCAACTGCTCGTATCGCATCAATAAGTGTTTCGGAATCCATATCCTTTAATAGATAACCTGCTGCACCTACCTTTAATGTTTCAAAAACATAAGACTCATCATCATGAAATGATAAAATCATTATTTTCGCCTCTGGATATAATTCTTTAATTTTTTTAGTTGCATCTACACCATTCATATTCGGCATGTTAATATCCATCAATATTACAGCAGGATTTATATCTGCATATCTTTCAAAAACCCCTTGTCCCTCAGAAAACTCTGCCACCACAGCCATATCACTTTCTAAATTTATTATTCTTTTTAAGCCTTCTCGAAATAGTTGATGATCATCTACTAATACAATTTTCAATTTTTCCTCATTCATCAATTTTTATCTCACCCTTAATCATTGGTATTTCAAAAGCTACAACCGTCCCTTTATTAACTTCTGAATTAATTTCATATTTACCCTCAAATAATTTTACTCTCTCTTTTAATCCTATAAGACCAAAATGATTACTATTATTCGTTACCTCTTCTTCAATGAAACCCTTACCGTTATCTTCAACAACAATCTTAATATATTCATCATTAATTTTAATATTCACGATAATATTTGTTGCCTCAGCATGCTTTATAACATTATTTATCAGCTCTTGAATCAATCGAAATAACGCTACTTCTAACGGAGGTAATAATCTTTTCTCTTTACCTAAAATATTTAGTTGAATGTCTAAATTTCCTCTTTTCGCTATTTCTGGTATATACTTTCTTAAAGTCGGAAATAACCCTAAATCATCTAATGCCATCGGTCTAAGATCATAAATAATTCTACGCACTGCAGCTAAATTTTGTCTAACTATCAGCTTTAAATCGTTTAGTTCCTCTTTAGCTGAATCTATATTTTGAAGATCGATTAATTTTTCTATAATATCTGCCCTTAACACCACATTAGCCATCGATTGAGCTGGACCGTCATGAATTTCCCTTGCAATTCTTTTCTTTTCCTCCTCCTGAGCTTGAATTATTCTAATTCCAATCATCTGATGTAATTGGGAAGATTCTTTAATTTCCGATATCATATTAATATCATTTTTTAAATAATCGTAAACCACGCTTACTTGAGTAGATAATATATTTGCTTTTTCTAAAGTAAACTCAATATTTTTGATTCTTAATTGAAGGCCATTCCTTGTTGCCTGTAAATTAGCTTCTCTTTCTTTAATTATCATTAAATCCATTTGAAATTTATTTGTCTCCTCATATGCCTTTTGTATATCTTTTTCAGAATATAATTTAAAATTTTTGCTAACGTAAGCCAAACGGCCTCTTGATTTTTTATATTCAATTTCCAAACTATCAACCTTATCAATAATAATATTTATTTCTTTCACCACTTCTTCAAGCTGCTCTGAAATTTTTATTAATTCAAGCCTTGCACTTTCAGAAATTTCAAATATTTGTTCCTTACTTTTTTCTATTGCACTAATTGTATTCGTCAATATTTTTTCTAATGAAGAAACATTTGTCTCCATATAGCCCACACCTTTAAAATTATTTTCTTTAATTTACATCTTATCACACAATATATTATTTACCTGTAGTAAATCACAACTGAAATTATATTTAATTATATTATAGTAAAAAAACTATAAAACAGCTAATAAAAAAAGGCTGCTTAACTAATCTAAACAGCCTTAAATATTTATCCAATTCTTATTTCCTTTGAAACACTTCTTTTAAGTACTTCTGCTTTGTCGGTACGTTCCCATGGCAAAGCTAAATCAATGCGTCCAAAGTGTCCATAAGCAGCAACTTGCTTGTAAATAGGTCTTCGTAAATCTAATTCTTTTATTATTCCAGCAGGTCTTAAATCAAAGTTTTCTCTTATCAGCTTAACTAAAATCTCTTCGTCTATCTCACTAGTATTAAATGTATCTACACTTATAGAAACGGGTTGAGCAACTCCAATAGCATATGCTAATTGAATCTCACATTTTTCTGCCAATCCTGAGGCAACTATATTTTTTGCTACATAACGAGCCGCATAAGCAGCAGAACGATCAACCTTAGTTGGATCCTTGCCTGAGAATGCACCGCCACCATGACGAGCATATCCTCCATAGGTGTCGACAATAATTTTCCTTCCAGTCAATCCTGCATCGCCCATAGGACCACCAATAACGAATCTTCCCGTAGGATTTATTAAATATTTTGTTTTATCATCTATAAGCCCTTTTGGTACAATCGGTTCTATAACATGCTTAATTATATCCTCTTTTATTTGTTCTAATAATATTTCAGGATGATGCTGTGTTGAAATAACGATTGTGTCCACACGTACTGGTTTATCACCATCATATTCCACTGTTACCTGAGTCTTACCATCTGGTCTAAGATAATTTAACAGATCATTCTTTCTTACATCCCTTAAGCGAAGTGCTAATTTATGTGCTAATGATATAGGCAATGGCATTAATTCAGGTGTTTCATTACAAGCATAGCCAAACATTAATCCCTGATCACCAGCTCCTATCGCATCCAATTCTTCATTCGACATCTGACCTTCTTTTGCCTCTAAAGATTTATTTACACCCATCGCTATATCAGATGATTGCTCATTTAACGAAATTAAAACCGCACACGTTTCTGAGTCAAAACCATACTTACCCCTAGTGTACCCTATCTCTTTTACAGTATTTCGAACTATTTTTGGTATATCTACATAACAATTTGTCGTAATTTCTCCAGCTACAAGAACCATTCCTGTGTTAACTGAGGTTTCAGCTGCAACTCTTGCATTAGGGTCCTGTTCTAATATCGCATCGAGAATAGCATCAGAGATTTGATCACACATTTTATCTGGATGCCCCTCCGTAACTGATTCTGAAGTAAATAAATGATGTCCTCTTTTATTTAACATGACAATTCCTCCTAAACTATTATCGTTAGATACCCCTTTTTGAATATAAAATAAAGCCTCTCCACGGAGGAATAGGCTTTGTTTATTAGCTTTTACCTCTTATTTTAGAATGAAAATTCATTCCACAGGTTAGCACCTTTCCAATAATGGAGGTTGCCGGGATTCATCGGGCCTGTCCCTCATCCAACTCTTAATAAGAGTATCTATTATATAATAATAAAATATTAATAAAATAGTGTCAATGTTTAAAAATTAATATCCTCAATTATCACAGCATTTCTCATTTTTCTCGGACAATT
>CAZSSR010000139.1:0-3675 GCA_964609605.1 uncultured Bacillaceae bacterium
AAATAAAACACCGAATTCTATTACCCCTGATAGAACTTCTTTTGCACCAAACCATAGTAAAAGGGCAAGAGCTAAAGAATATATAAGATCCATTGAGGGTCTAAAAATAGCAGCTGTTTTAAGTTCTCTCATGCTAGCAGTATAATGGGAGGTGTTAATTGTATTAAATTTTTCAAATTGTTGTTTTTCCCTTTTAAAGACATGAATAATTCTCATGCCTGAAATATTTTCGTTTAAGGTTGAGTTTATACGTGCTAATCTTATTCTAACAATTCTAAATGCATCTCGTGCCAATCTTTTGTAGAACCATGATGAAAGGATTATTAAAGGAATTGAAATAAAACTTACTAAGGCTAATTTAACATTTAAACTTAGCATAACGATAATTATCCCAATTAAAATAAATGCATCTTTAAATAAACTAACTAAAACATCCGTATACATTTCATTTAGAGTTTCTACGTCATTAGTTATCCTTGTTACTAATCTGCCAACAGGGTTTTTATCAAAAAAACGCAAAGATAACTTTTGGATATGTGAAAATAGGTTTTGTCTAATTGTAAATATAATTTTTTGGCCAGTATATTGTAAAATATATTGCTGAATATAGTTTAAAACAAAGACCAGTATCAGGATTGCAAAAAATATTATACTAATTTTGTATAATCCTAAAATATCCTTTTCCCTAAAAATTTTAATATCTGCATCAGTTAATATTAAGGCATCAAATATTTGCGTATCTGTTTTTATCTTTGGCATTGTATCATCATAGACAATTTCATATTTAGTCGTTTTTGATAAAATACCGTTTATTAAATAAAAGATATCATTATTTTCAATTATTTGATATTTCTGTACATCCTCTGAATTTATATTAAGTTCTTTTAATCTTACATACTCCTTTTCATTAAATAAAGTACCTTCAACAGGAGATTTTCCAGGTTCATAAATGACCATTGGTTGATATATTCCGTTAATATGTTCATCAATTGCGATTTTGATTAAGTAAGGTTGAGCAAGCTCTAAAGCTGTTATTATTAATAAAAGAAAAATGGTAAATGTAATTAACCACTTATATGGTTTTGTGTATTTTAATAAGCGTCTCATTAATCGATAATCATAAGCTTTTACCAAGGTTTCTTCTTCATAAATATTCTTACTCATCTGGTTCACTTCCTTACTGATTGGCAATCATTTCTTCTAATAATTGTTTTTGATATAGTTCATAATAAATTCCTTTTGAATTCATAAGTCCATCATGTGTTCCGCGTTCTGTTATTAAACCATCTTCTAATATAATTATTTCATCAGCATCTTTAATTGTAGATATTCGGTGAGATATTATAATGGAAGTTTTATTTTTCATTTGCTCCTTTAATCTTAGTAAAATCGCCTCTTCAGTTTTTGTGTCGACTGCTGATAAGCTATCATCTAATATTAAGATACTTGGATTTTTTATTAGTGCTCTGGCAATTGAAATTCTTTGCTTTTGTCCGCCAGATAACGAAACTCCTCGTTCACCTACAATTGTATCGAATTTATTAGGGAAATCCATTATATTATCGTATATATCCGCATTTTTAGCTGCTTTTTCAATTGTCGGGTTATCATAATCGTCTATTCCAAATCCAATATTTTCTTTAATTGTGGTAGAAAATAAAAAATTATCCTGCGGTACATAACCAATACTTTGACGTAATAATTCTAATGGTATTTCTTTTATATCATACCCATCAATATTAATTTTTCCATTATCAATATCGAATAGTCTTAACAATAAATTAACTAAAGTAGTTTTACCACTACCCGTTCTTCCTACAATTGCCAAGGTATTACCTTGTGGAATATGAATATTAATATCCTTAAGAACATAGGTATTGGTTTGCGGATAAGAATAACTTAAATTTTTAATTTGAATATCACCTTTAATTGTATGTATCTCATTATTAACAATATTAGGTAGATCAAATATTTCTGGTTCTGTTCTAAATATCTCATTAAGTCGTGCCATAGAAGCGGAGCCTCTTTGAAGAATGTTTACAACCCTTCCAATCGCCATCATTGGCCAAGTTAATAAACCTAGATAACTATTGAAGGCAACAAAATCACCAAGTGAGATTTCCCTATTAATAACGAGAATACCACCATACAAAAGGACAATTAACAAGCTTAAGCCGGAAATAAATTGAACGACTGGATGAAATATAGCATGAATTCGAACCAATCTCATGTTTTTATCTACATAATCTTGATTGGCATCTGTGAATTTATTAATCTCTTCATTTTCTTGGACAAAGGACTTAACAACACGGATACCAGAGAAATTTTCTTGAACTTTTTCTGTTAGATTTGAAAAAGATTCCTGTGTTTTGCGAAAACGATTGTGGATTATAGCTCCGAATTTACCGGTTATAAATGCTAAGAAAGGTAAGGGTATAAGTGCTACGAGAGTTAGGTTTAATGAAATTGTTTGCGCCATCATAAAGACAGAAGCTGCTAATAAAATTGTTGCATCAAATATCATAATAATTCCTGGTCCTGCGGCCATTCTTACTGCATTAATGTCGTTAGTAGCATGAGCCATTAAATCCCCAGTTTTATGATTATTAAAATAATTAGTTGAAAGTTTTTGAAAATGTGCATACAAATCATTTCTAAGCTTATACTCCAATAAACGAGCTGTGCCCATTATGTAGATTCGCCAAAGATATCTAAAAACGAACATAAAAAAGGCTATGACTACGATAGCAATTCCATAAAATAATATATTTCTTGAAGTAATATTCCCAGTTTTTATTACATCAGTATAGGCACCTAAAATTTTAGGTATAAATAATTGCAAGATATCAACACAGAGTAACCACAGCACACCAACAATATATTTCCATTTATGTTCAATAAAAAAGTCTTTTAAAGCAAGAAAATTTTTCATATATACACCTCGAAACCACAAAGTTCTTATTATACTCGGATAACTTATAATAATAACATAAATTTAAAACAAAACAAAGACACAAGAGGTCCGTCCCCTTGTGTCATATTGTGTCAGTTTTTTAGTTTATTTAGCTTGGCGTCCATTTCTTTTCTTACAAAGTTAATTATATTGTCTATATCCTCACCAGACGCATTATCTATGTGAATCCCCATGACTACGGTACATGTACAATTAAGTGTTTTAGCGGCTAACTCAGCACATTCACAAGCTAGCCCACCTTCTTTATGATGGGGTAATTCATTTAAGGATATATGTACTTCTCCTTTATTCCAATAGGCATTTGCTACGGCACCAATATGTTCACTGCCACCAGTGATTAGAAAAAGACGATCATTTCCAATAGAGATATGTTTTATTTTTATGTTACATAGGTTTTTGATAATCAAAATCCCCTCCTTTGAATGATAGTCTAGATATTATTATTAATGGTTCCAAATAAGTTGTAATTTATCATCATTATTAATGGGAGTAGTAAATTCTGCATGTTCTCCATTTATAAGCATTTGATATTTTCTTCCTTTTGAGGTATTTAACTCTACATAGCGAAAGATATCTCTAAAGGTAATTTTCTCATTGCTTTCCCATTTAATGTTGATAGTGCAATTAGGTTCAACCACGGTATTTAAATCTGCAACTTTTCCATTCATTTTTATTTGTAAGGACTCTGGTTCCATTTTTAT
>CAZSSR010000140.1:0-3674 GCA_964609605.1 uncultured Bacillaceae bacterium
TCTTTGTTTATAATTCTTTCATTTGTTAAAATGATAAAAGAGTGATTTTTTTATGATAAAAAGATAATAAGAGGAGACTTTTTTAGATGATGAAGGATATATGGAATACAATTGATTATTATTTAGAGAAAAGAGAATTTATTATTACTTTGATAGTTATTAATTTTTTAGGATCGATTTATGGCTTCTATTGGTATAAAAATCAATTATTAGCATCTCCAAAGCATTTATTAATATTTGTTGCCGATAGTCCATTAGCAACGTTATTTTTTACTGCCTTTTTAGTCTATTATTTATTTAATAAGAAGGTACCAATTTTAGAGGCGTTAGCTTCTATAACATTATTTAAATACGGAATTTGGGCGGCAAGTATAATTATTTGGGGAGCATGGAGAGTCGAGCCTTCCGTTGTAAAAATTCTAATGGTTGATACAATTACTTGGATAGATGTATTATTAATAATAAGCCATCTTGGAATGGCATTAGAGGCGGTAATCTTTTTCCGAAAATATACATATAAATTCCCAGCTATTCTATTAGTTAGTTTATGGGTATTTGGTAATGATATTCTAGATTATACTCTTGATATTTACCCTTGGTTACCACAAAGCTTGAATTCTATTGATTATACTGTTGGAAAATTTACATTAATTTTAAGTGGTACTACTATCTTTATATTTTATATATTAACTCTTGTCCGTAGAAAATTCGAATAAATGTGAATAACTGTTTGGAAGGCTTATTTTAGGAGTTGGATTGATTATTTCCTTTCAAATCCTTCTCCTAAAACATCATGTACATCACCAACTACAATAAAAGCTTTACTATCTATTGATCGAACTATCTTTTTTAAACGAGTAATTTCACTTCTGCCAATTACACAATATAATACTTCTTTTTCATCGTTAGTATAACCACCTTTAGCTTTTAATAACGTTGCCCCTCTGCCCATGTCATTCATAATTTTTATTGAAATTTCCGAAGCGTAATCAGATATTATTGTAGCTGCCTTTGCAGCATAAGATCCTTCTTGAACAAAATCAATAACTTTTGAGCCTACATAAACAGCGACAAGTGTGTACATAGCTCTTTCAATACCAATATAAAATGCAGAAATTGATATTACAAGAATGTCAATTATTAACATCGTTCTACCCATACTTATGCCAAAGGCTTTATAAACTAACCGAGCAATAATATCTGAACCACCAGTTGTTCCCCCAGACCTAAAGGTTATCCCTAGGCCAAGACCGATAAAAAGCCCTGCGAAAAGTGAAGCCAAAAGCAAATCATCAAGTGGTAAACTAAAACCTGCGGTTAACCATAAAAAAAGTGTAACTGAAAGTGTGCCAATAATAGTATAAATCATTGATTTATAACCCAGCTTTATTAGACCGAAAATAAATAAAGGGATATTTAAAATTAATATAACAATACTTGGGGATATGTTATATTTATAATTTAATATTATAGCTATACCAGTCACTCCACCTTCAGAAAGTTCATTGGCTATTGTAAAATAGTTAATTCCGAAAGAAAAGATAAACGTGCCAATAGCAATTAAGGAAAGATTTTTTATAATAATAAAAATCTTGGTTTTCATTTAATATAAACTCCTTTTGAATAAACTATTAATTTAATTGATTTATTATAAAAACTTAGTTACGATGATTAAACAAAACTATAAGTATAATTTAATAAACACAGTTAATTATATAGTTTAATATATAATTAAAAAGATATTTTTACAAATTAAACAGAGAAGGTGATAATTTTGAATAGAATTAAGGTGTTGGTTTCAGGGGCAAACGGTCGAATGGGTCAAGAAGTGGTGAAAATGGTGCGTAATGATCAAGATTTAGAATATGTCGGTGGCGTAGATTATTCATTTAAAACAGATCAAGAAAAAAAACAATACTCTAGCTTGGAAGAGGCAATACTTATTGAAAAACCTGAAGTTTTAGTTGATTTTACTAGCCCGGATAGTGTTAGAGCAAATATAGAAGTTGCTATAAAATTGGGTGTTAGTCCTGTTGTTGGGACTACTGGGCTTTCGAAAAAGGAAATTAATGAATTGGACAAGCTTGCAAAAGAATATGATATAGGCGGATTAATTGCACCGAATTTTGCAATTGGCGCTGTTTTGATGATGAATTTTTCTCGAATGGCTGCAAAGTATATGTCTAATGTTGAGATAATTGAAATGCATCATGATCAAAAGCTTGACGCTCCGTCTGGAACAGCTATTATGACGGCAGAATTAATCGCATTGGAAAGAGAAAAATTTTTACAAGGTCATAAGGATGAAAAGGAAATTATTCCAGGTGCTAGGGGAGGTAATTACTCAGGATTTAGAATACATAGTGTACGATTGCCTGGTTTAGTGGCTCATCAGGAGGTTATTTTCGGAGAGCAGGGTCAAACATTGACTATACGCCATGATTCAATTAATAGAGAATCATTTATGCCAGGAGTAAATTTAGCAGTAAAAAAAGTTAAGTCATTAGAAGGAATTATTTATGGGTTGGAGCATTTAATTGATTAATAAAATAGATAATAATTAAATGGGTGAGAAGATATTTATGAGAAATATAGATATTGGTAAAAATGTATTAAAAGAATTTAATAACAATAGTTACCAAGCTTATTTTGTAGGTGGAGTAGTGAGAGACGTTATTTTAGGTAAAGTAATAAATGATATTGATATTGCAACGGACGCAACTCCAGATGAAGTAATGAAAATTTTTAAAAGGACTATACCTACAGGAATAAAACACGGAACTGTTACAGTAATTTTTGATAATGTTCCAATAGAAATTACTACATTTCGTTCTGAGGATAAATACGATGATTTTCGCCATCCAAATGAGGTCAAATTTGTATCAACCATAATCGAGGATTTAAGTAGAAGAGATTTTACTATTAATGCTATAGCTATGGATATAAATGACCAGATAATTGATCCCTTTGAAGGGAGAAATGCAATAACTGAGGGAATAATTAAGACGGTTGGCAATCCTGATGATAGATTTTTAGAGGACCCTTTAAGAATGTTAAGAGGAATCCGCTTTGTAGCACAACTTGGGTTTATTATTGATGATTTAACATGGGAAAAATTAAAATTGAATTCTTCATATATACAGTATATCTCTAGCGAACGAATTAAAATCGAACTTGATAAAATAATGAAAGCTGAATATGCATATTTAGCTATAAAATTATTATATAAGTCTAAATTAATCAACTGGATAAATGGTTTAAATATGACTAAATTACCTTATATAGATAATGAAAAACTTTCTCAACTTATCAATAAGACCGATGTTTCATTTATTCGTTGGTTTATATTTTTGCATCAGTTAGATGAAGATGAACGAGAAGTAGTTATGAACTCATTAAAATTCTCTAAAAAGGAAAAAAATAATATTAAGATGATAAATTCTGTCTATAAAACTTTAAGTAATGGGATAGATGATTTAGCCGTTACGAGATGCCTGATAGAAACTAATTATGATATCTGCTTGAATGCACTGGATTTATTATTTATTTTAAATAAAATTAATGAATCAGATAAATATTTTTGGATTGATAAATTAAATGAAATTGATGGACAAATAAAAGTAAGAGAGATAAGTGACTTGGATATCGATGGTAACGATTTAATTCGAGCTTTT
>CAZSSR010000141.1:0-3642 GCA_964609605.1 uncultured Bacillaceae bacterium
AAGAGAAGTTATATTACCTTAATTATTATTTAGAGCAATTTAGAGCTACACTTTATCGTCAGACTATGTTTGCAGAGTTTGAAAAATTGATACATGAAAAGGTTCAAAATGAAGAAGCATTGACTCCTGAGGTGCTTAATAGAATGTATCATGATTTAAATGTAGAATATTATGGTTCGGATATTATTATTGATAATTTGATAGATGTTGAATGGGCTAGGATCCCTCATTTTTATATGAATTTTTATGTATATAAATATGCTACTGGCTTTTCTGCAGCAATTAGTTTGTCAAAACAGATACTCAGCGAGGGAGAACCTGCAGTTAACAGATATATTGACTTTTTAAAATCTGGTGGATCAGACTATCCAATTGAACAATTAAAAAAGGTAGGGGTAGATATGACTACAAAAGAACCAATTCAAAATGCGCTATCATTATTTGAAGATATATTAAATCAGATGGAAGTTTTATTAAATAGTTAAATAAGCACAAAATAATGTATACATTAAATTATCTGTTGACAGCAAATATATTTGATGATACATTATTATTTAAAATTATAATATTAAAGACGATGAAAGAAAAATTTAGTATACAATATTTTAAGAGAGTCAGTGGTTGGTGAGAACTGATAGTATTAATATTAAATTAGCATTCTGGAGTTATTAAATTGAATTAATAGTAGGTTTAATCGGTGGGATTCCGTTATGATAGTAACTAGGTGTTAATACTAGCTACGAGAGTTTACTATTGTAAAATAGTAAAAAAATAGGGTGGTATCACGAATAATAATCTTTCGTCCCTATACTGGTTTTATATCGGTATAAGGGGGGGGAAGGTTTTTTTATTACCATTTTACTTTAATACATATTTATTATTAAAAATATTAAGGAGGTAATAAGTAATGATAAAAGTATTAGTAAGCGATCCAATTTCTGATATCGGATTAAAAAAATTAATTGAAGCTAATGATATTCAAATGGATATAAAAACAAATCTAAATAAAGAGGATTTAATTAAAATAATAGGGGAATATGATGGGTTATTAGTCAGAAGTCAAACTACTGTATCAAAGGATGTTCTTGAAGCTGCAAAGTCGTTAAAGGTTATAGGACGTGCAGGGGTTGGTGTGGATAATATTGACACTAAAGCAGCAACAGAATTAGGTATAGCTGTATTAAATGCTCCTGATGGCAATACAATATCAACTGCTGAACACAGCTTTGCAATGTTAGCTTCTATGGCAAGATGGATTCCACAAGCAAATCAAGATTTAAAGCAAGGAGTATGGAATAGAAAAAAATATGTTGGTGTTGAGCTAAATAGTAAAGTATTAGGTGTTATTGGATTGGGACGAATAGGCTCAGAGGTAATTAAAAGAGCAAAAGCATTCAATATGGATATAATTGGTTATGATCCTTTTATTACTGAAGAACGTGCAAAACAATTAGGGATTACACTTGGAACAGTGGAAGACGTTGTTAAGAAAGCTGATTTTATTACGGTTCACACACCATTAACGAAAGAAACAAAATATATTATTGATGATAAAGAATTTAATCTTATGAAAAAGGGTGTCAGAATTGTAAACTGTGCTAGAGGTGGAATAATTAGAGAAGAGGCATTATTACGAGCTATAGAAGCTGGTATTGTTGCTGCAGCTGCTATTGATGTTTATGAAGATGAGCCACCAAAGGAAGATAGTCCATTAGTTAATAATCCGAAGATAATTACTACACCACATTTAGGGGCATCAACAGAAGAAGCTCAATTAAATGTTGCAATTGATGTTGCTGAGGAAGTTTATAATTTTCTTAAGGGTGTACCATTTAAAAATGCAATAAACTTGCCATCTATATCAGGCGATATCTTAGAACATGTTAAGCCATATATAGAATTAGCAGAAAAACTAGGCAAGCTGATAACAAATACTTTAACTGGTGCAATTGAAAAAGTTGAAATATTATATGCTGGAGATATTATTGAAAAAGAAGTTGATATATTAACTAGAACAGTATTAAAAGGGATACTTTCACAGCATTTAGGATCTGCAGGTATGGTTAATGATGTAAATGCACCCACATTAGCAAAAGGTAGGGGAATTGAGTTTGTTGATAGCAGAAGCTCAAAATCTCATGGTTACACGAATTTAATAACTGTGAAAGTAAAAACTGAAAATGAAGAGAAATATGTTTCAGGAACACTATTAAATAGTTATGGCCCTAGAATTGTTAACTTAAATGGTTATACCGTTGACTTTAATCCAACTGGAAATTTACTTCTTATGGAACATACTGATAAACCAGGTATCATCGGTGATATAGGTAGAATATTAGGTAATGCTAATGTTAATATTGCAACGATGCAGGTTGGTAGAAATGAAGTAGGTGGAAAAGCAGTAGCTTTTATAATGGTTGATAATTTGGTTGAGGATATAGTATTAGAAGAAATTAAAAAAGCTAATGGAGTAAGCAATATTTATCAGGTTGAACTTTAATATCTGAAAATAAATGGTCATACTATTGTTGATAAATAGTATGACCATTTATTTTATCCTAAATCAACTATAGTTCTTTTTCTCTGATCAAATGTTGAAATTTTATCAACATTATATTTTCTAAAATAATTGATTGCAATATCATAATCCTCACCAACATGTTTAGGTTGATGTGCATCAGAATTTAAAATTAACGGGATATTATTTTCTGTTAAACGTTTCATTAATTGAGGTGAAGGATATAATTCCAGTACTGGCTTTCGAAGTCCTGCCGTATTTACTTCAACAGTAATATTACTTTCTTTTATCTGATTTACTAGCTTGTCATACATATTAAATAATATTTCGTTTTCTGATTCTTTGGGCTTATGTCCAAGTACTTTTATTACATCTACATGACCTAGTATATCGAATTGCTTAAATGCTAATAAATTTTTTATTATATTAAAATATTCCTTATAAACGTTTATAACTGCTTTATTTTCCCAATTATTTTTCATCTCTTGCAAATCAAAGCCCCAATTATCTATCCAATGGACAGAACCAATAACATAATCCCACGGATAATCTTTTAAAAAGTTTTCTATTTCCTTTTCCTTATTAGGTATATAGTCTAATTCAATTCCTAATTTTACAGGCAGACCTTGTTTTTTAGCTTTTAAAATAAGAGTTACATATTCTTCTATATTTTCTGTTTGACGTTCCTCTATCCATGGATTAAAAAGCATAGATTTTGATTGCTTAAATCGATATCCGTGTTCAGAAAAACCTAAATCAGAGATGTTCCTATTTTTTGCTACCTCTAAATATTTAAGAACCCATTCTATTGTATAGGGCCCTGTTTCTAAATGAACATGATAATCCGTAATCATAATAAATTCTCCTTTCATATATAATAACAAGTAGTGTTGCTATTAATAATAGAAACTAATTAATAAAATTTAGGATGGTTTTTTTAATTTCTTGAATATCTTTTTCGTAGAATATTTCCCATTCAATTCTTTGGGGTGAAGGAAGTAATGCAACACATAAATCAATATCTACTTGTCTTAAAGTATTGCTTTCCCATTTTTTAAAGCTCTAGTCAAGAAGGCGTGTTGAAAAAATAGAATATTCAAAACCTATAGAAATTAAATTAATAT
>CAZSSR010000142.1:0-3598 GCA_964609605.1 uncultured Bacillaceae bacterium
ATGTGGTTATTATAATACAAATGTAATAATACAAATGGGTAAAAACAAGAAGAAATAGGCAAAATAGAAAGCTTCATCATCAAAAATGAAGCTTTTTAGTATTTATCTAATCTAAATATAGTTGAAATATATTATATTTTTTTATATAATAATTGGTACCTGATACTAATGATAGGTTATAATAAAGGGTGGTGGTTTTAATTTCACGCTTATTAAAGAAAGATAGACAAAACACATTGTCAGAATTTATTAAAGAAAATCCATTTATTACTGACGAAGAGTTAACAAAGGAATTCAAAGTAAGTATTCAAACAATTAGGTTAGATAGGATGGAATTAGGTATTCCCGAGTTAAGGGAAAGAACAAAAGCAATGGCTTCAAAAACTCTTGATAATATAAAATCATTACATCTATACGAAGTTATTGGTGAAATTGTTGATATACAATTGGATTGTTATGGTATATCTTTACTAGAAATAAAGGAAGATCAAGTTTTTAAAAAGACTGGTATAGCAAGGGGTCATTACATATTTGCTCAAGCAAATTCATTAGCTGTTGCTCTTATTAACGAAGAGATAGCATTAACTTCTAAAGCTGAAATAAGATTTATTAGACCTGTACGTTTAAATGAAAGATTAATCGCAAAGGCTAAGGTAATAAGTTGTATAGATGATCGAAGTGAGATTGAGGTTAATACTTATGTTAATAATGATTTAGTTTTCAAGGGTTTATTTATTGTATATCGATTATCTGAGTTTAATCCTGAAAAGGGAGAGGATATATATGAGAATAGCAATTGATGCTATGGGCGGGGATAATGCGCCTAAGAGCAACGTTGAAGGTGCTATATTAGCTGCAGAAAGATTTAATGATATAGAAATTATATTAGTTGGACAAGAGGAAGAAATAAGCAAGTATATGCCTCAGAATGTCCCAAAGACTATTTCAATTATAAATGCAACTGAGATTATTTATACAGAAGACGAACCAGTAAAGGCTGTAAGAAGAAAGAAGGATTCTTCGCTAGTTGTTGCTTCTCAATTGGTCAAAGAAGATAAAGCTGATGCCGTTATTTCTGCAGGTAATACTGGAGCACTTATGACTGCAGGGCTTTTAATTGCGGGAAGGCTAAAAGGAATTGAAAGACCAGCTTTAGCATCAGTTTTACCAACGGCTGGGAAGAACGGAGTCTTACTATTAGATATGGGTGCGAATATGGACCCAACTTCTGAACAGCTTTGTCAATATGCGATGATGGGGAAAATTTATGCTGAACAAGTATTAAATATATCTAACCCAAGAATTGGACTTCTTAATGTTGGAACGGAGGATACTAAAGGTAATAATTTAATGAAAACTACCTTTCCTTTATTAAAGCAACTTCCGATAAATTTCGTTGGGAATATCGAAGCTAGAGATATACCCGCTGGAATATGCGATGTATTGGTTTGTGATGGTTTTACAGGCAATGTTGTTTTGAAGTTAACAGAGGGTTTGGCTAGTTCAATATTTAATGTAATAAAAATAGAACTTACAAGTAATACGATTTCGAAGCTTGGAGCATTAATACTTAAACCTGCATTTAAGAATATTAAAAAGGGTATGGATTACACTGAAGTTGGTGGCGCTCCGCTTTTAGGTGTTAATGGTGCTTTTATCAAGGCACATGGTTCTTCTAATGCTAAGGCGATAATGAATGCAATTCGACAGGCAAGGCTGTTTCTAATAGGAGAAGTAAAAGATAAGATAGAAAAACAAATTTAATTAAGATAATTAACAACTGTATTGCGAAAAGAGGAAAAAAATTAATGGATGTTGGCATATTAGGCACAGGTTCGTATCTACCAGAAAAGATAGTAACTAATTTAGATTTAACAAAAATTGTTGACACTAGTGATGAATGGATTGTAAGTAGAACCGGAATTAAGGAAAGAAGAATATCAACAAGTGAACAAGCATCTTCTGATTTAGCGTATGAAGCAGCGATTGCTGCATTAGAAAACGCGAATATATCTGCTTGTCAGCTTGATTTAATTATTGTATCAACCATAACACCTGATCATTTAATGCCATCAACAGCGAGCCTTTTACAAAATCGCTTAGGTGCAAAAAAGGCCGCAGCATTTGATTTAACAGCTGCATGTACTGGCTTCTTATATGGAATTGCGACAGGTGCTCAATTTGTTAAATCAGGCCTATATAAATATATTTTGGTAATTGGAGTAGATACCTTATCGAAAATAACAGATTGGTCCGATAGAAATACATGTATTTTGTTTGGAGATGGTGCAGGTGCTGCTATTCTTGGGCAAGTTGAAGATGGCTATGGCTTCCTATCTTTTGATTTAGGTTCTGATGGCTCAGGTGGGGATTTATTGATACAAAGAGCTGGTGGATCAAGACTTTCTACGTCAAAAGATACCTTAGAGAATAAATTACATCTTATGCAAATGAATGGCCCTGAGGTATTCAAATTTGCGGTAAGAATAATGGAGCAGTCTTCAAATAATGTAATTGAAAAAGCAGGATTAAGTAAAAAGGATATTAATTATTTAATACCTCACCAAGCCAATATAAGGATAATAAACTATGCTAGAGATAAACTTCATCTAAGTGATGATAAAGTAATTATTAATGTTGATAAATATGGTAATACATCATCTGCATCTATTCCAATCGCTTTGGATGAAGCTAATAGAAGTAATTTATTTCATAAAGGAGATAATATTTTATTAGTCGGATTTGGCGGAGGTTTAACATGGGGTGCGACCCTTATCAAATGGCATAAAACTAATTAGGGAAGGGATAAATAGATTGAGTAAACTTGCAGTATTATTCCCTGGTCAAGGTTCACAGTACGTAGGAATGGGATTAGATTTTTATAATGCATATAAGTCTGTAAGAAATATTTATAATATTGCAGATGATATATTAGGATATTCGTTATCGAAAATAATATTTGGTGGTTCTGAACAAGAGCTTAAAATAACAAGAAATACACAACCAGCTATTATGACAACAAGTATAGCTATCTGGAGTGTAATAAAGGATGAATTGTCTTTATCGCCTGAGTACATGGCAGGGCATAGTCTAGGAGAATATAGTGCCCTTACAGCGTCAGGAGCTATTAAACTTGAAGATTCTATTGATTTAGTTAAAAATAGAGGGGTTTTTATGGATGAAGCTAGCGAACTAAACCCTGGAACAATGGCTGCTGTGATGGGAGTGAATCGCGAAGACCTAAGAGAAATATGTGACATTGTTTCTAAAAATGGGAACCTTGTTCAGATTGCCAATATAAATACACCTAATCAAATTGTTATATCAGGAGAGACTTTGGGTGTAGAGAGTGCTTGTAGTTTAGCAAAGGATTATGGCGCTAAGAGGATTATTCCTTTAGCAGTTAGCGGACCTTTTCACTCAGCATTGATGGAAACAGCTAAAGAAAAGCTGAAACAATATGTAAATAGTATAGATATAAAGCAAACCGATATTCAAGTAGTTATGAATGTGACTGCACGACCAGAATTAAATTCTAAGCAAATAAAGGACAATTTAATTAAACAGGTGGTTTCAACAGTTTTGTGGGTAGATATGA
>CAZSSR010000143.1:0-3571 GCA_964609605.1 uncultured Bacillaceae bacterium
TTGTGTTAAATTCACCTTTCACATATGCATCATGCTCAAGTAATTTTTGATGAAAAGGAATTGTGGTATGAATACCATCAATCATAAATTCACCCAATGCCCTTCTCATGCGAATAATTGCTTCTTCCCTATTATTACCCCATACAATTAACTTCGCTATCATTGAATCATAATATGGAGAAATGGTATATCCTGAATATACAGAACTATCCACTCTAACACCAATTCCTCCTGGAGGAAGATAAAAGTTAATTTTGCCTGGAGAAGGCATAAAATTTCTTGCCGGATTTTCAGCATTTATTCTACATTCTATTGACCAACCGTTAAATTTTATATCATTCTGACTATAAGATAAAGGCTCACCAGCCGCCACTCTTATTTGTTCTTTAATAATATCTACTCCCGTAATCTGTTCAGTAATTGGATGTTCAACCTGGATACGTGTATTCATCTCCATAAAGTAGAATTGATCATCTTCTAGTAAAAACTCCACCGTTCCAACTCCATAATATTTAACTGCTTTTGCAGCATTAATTGCAGCCTCACCCATCTTCTTTCTTATTTCCTCGGTAATTACTGGTGATGGAGCTTCTTCCAATAATTTCTGATGTCTTCTTTGGATAGAGCAATCCCTTTCTCCTAAATGGATAATATTACCATGTTTATCAGCAACAATCTGTATCTCTATATGTCTTGGAGCTTCAAGGTATTTTTCAATATAAACTCTAGAATTACCAAAGGTTAATTCAGCTTCTTGACTTGCCATATTAATAGAATTGATTAACTCATCTTCATTATGTGCTAAGCGCATTCCCTTACCACCGCCACCAGCTGTTGCTTTTATAATAATAGGATAACCTATCTCCTTAGCAAGATTTATGGCTTCGTCAAAATCATTAATAACTCCATTAGACCCTGGAACCGTTGGTACACCAGCTCTAATCATTGTTTCCCTAGCGGTTGCTTTATCCCCCATTTTTTGAATTGCTTCAGAAGAAGGACCTATAAATTCAAATTGACAGTTATTACAAACCTCAGCAAATTCAGGATTTTCTGATAAAAAACCATATCCCGGATGTATAGCATCGGTTCCTGTTAAATTGGCAATCGTTATAATATTAGTAAAATTTAAATATGAATCTTTAGCTGCTTTTGGACCTATACAATATGCTTCGTCAGCTAATCTAACATGCAGTGAATCTCGGTCAATATCAGAATAAATAGCAACTGTGTTTATTCCTAATTCCTTGCAAGCTCTAATTATCCTAACTGCTATCTCTCCACGATTAGCTATTAATATTTTCTTGAACATCTTATTCTCCTTCCTATTTCTTATTTAACTAAGAATAACGGCTGTCCATATTCAACTAATTGACCCTCTTGAGCTAGTATTTCAACAATTTCACCATTTACTTCAGCTTTGATTTCATTAAATAGTTTCATAGCCTCTACAATACAAATAACTGAATTTTCGTTTACTTTATCTCCTACCTTAACATAAGCTTCAGCTTCAGGTGATGAAGATTTATAAAATGTGCCCACCATTGGCGACTTAATTTGTAAATATTTATCGTTTTGTGATTTTCCAACCATTTTAATACTGGTATCAATAACTGGTTCATTATTTTGAACAGCTACAGGATTAATTCCCACAACTGATTCACTTTGTTTTTTTAACTTAATCTTTGTACCTTCATATTCTAATTCGAATTCTTTAATATTTGAATCATTAATTAAATCTACAATTTCTTTTATTTCATTTATTTTGAACAATTTTTTTCCCCCATTTGCATAATGATTAAAAACCTTTTCTATGATTATACATTAAACTTATTACAATATAAACACTTAGGTAGTAAACTTCCTAAGTGTTTATATTATTGCAATAATATTTCTCTATATTATTTTTTTATGCCCTAGATACATAAGACTCTTCACGTGTATCTATAATTAATTTGTCACCAGTATTTATAAATAAAGGTACTTGAACCGTTAAACCAGTCTCTAATGTAGCAGATTTAGTTGCGCCTTGTGCTGTATCACCTTTTACACTTGGTTCTGTCTCAGTGACCTCTAAAATAACAGTGTTTGGTAATTGAATACCAATAATTTCACCATTAAAATCAACAATATACACATTCATATTTTCTATTAAAAACTTTACTTCTTTTTCTAATCGACTAATTGGTAAATTTATTTGTTCATAAGTTTGCGTATCCATAAAAGTATATTCGTCGTTACTATTATATAAATACTGCATCTCTTTATTTTCAATGCGAGCCTTAGAAACTTTTTCACCAGCACGAAATGTCTTTTCTTGAACAGATCCATTTCTAATATTTCTTAATTTAGACCGAACAAAAGCCGCCCCTTTGCCTGGTTTAACATGTTGGAACTCCATTATTTGGTATATATCGCCATCAATTTCTATCGTAATCCCTGTGCGAAAATCATTAGTTGAAATCAATAAAAAACCCCCTATTAAAAATATTATTTGTACAATTAGTCGATAATTATCAATTCTTTATTTGACTTAGTTAATATCTCTCTACCTGTTTCAGTAATTAAGATGTCATCTTCTATCCTAACACCGCCAAAATCAGGGATATAAATACCAGGTTCAACGGTTACAATCATTCCTGGGGCTAAAACAGTATCACTTCTGAATGAAACGGTTGGTCCCTCATGTACATCTAAGCCAATCCCATGCCCTGTACCATGTCCGAAATACTCGCCATAACCATATTTAGTAATAATATCTCTGGCCAAAGCATCTGCTTCTTTACCAGTCATTCCAGCTTTGATATTGCTTGCACCAAATAATTGAGCTTCAAGAACAATTTTATATATATTTTTTTGTTTCTCGCTCGGATTACCCACAACAATTGTTCTAGTCATATCGGAAACATATCCATTATATATCGCTCCAAAATCTATTGTTACAAAATCCCCGAGTTTTACTTTTTTATCAGAAGCAACACCATGTGGCATTGAAGATCGATATCCTGAAGCAACAATTGTTGTAAATGAAATACCATCTGCACCAAGTTCTCTCATTTTATATTCCAAAGCAAGGCTTATATCTTTTTCCTTAATATTAGGTTTAATAAAATTTAAAATATACAAAAAAGCTTCATCCGCTATTTCTGTAGCTTTTTTTATAAGCCTTATCTCATCATTATCTTTAATCAACCGAAAATTTTCTAATATTTGAGAGGTTGGAATCAATTTTGTTTTAGAAAATATTTCAGAAAATTGTTGATACAAAGAAAACGTTACAAAATCCTGTTCAAATCCTAACTTATTAACATTACATTTGATTAATAGTTCCAATATGGTATTGTTTATTAAACCATCATGTTTCACAACATTAAAGCTATTAACCTGTTTTTTCGCTTGATCAATATAACGAAAATCCGTTATTAAAAAAGCTTCATTTTTCGTAATTAAAGCATACCCTGCACTGCCTGTAAAACCTGTTATATATCTTCTATTCGATGAACTTGTTACTAACAATGCATCAATTTTATTTTCGATTAAAACCTCTCTTAATTTATTTAATCTAATAATC
>CAZSSR010000144.1:0-3559 GCA_964609605.1 uncultured Bacillaceae bacterium
CTTCTAATATATTCCACAAATAATAAAAAGCATATTTTACTGCTCTAGCCTTGATTGTTGCTCTTATTCCAGATAGATTTAGTTGATATACTTTTGTTTCATTTCCTTTAATCGATATACCAATATATACTAATCCAACTGGTTTGTTCTCAATTGGCTCTGGACCTGCAATTCCTGTAATTGAAATACCAATATCTGTGTTAAAATTTTTCGAAATATTTTCTGCCATAATTTTTGCAACTTCTTCACTAACAGCACCATTATTTTCAATTATATCAAGTGGTACATTAAGAATTATGTTTTTAATAATATTGCTATAACTAATTATTCCACCTAGATATACTGAGGAACTACCAGAATATTTTGTCATAGAGTCTCCTAACAAGCCACCAGTACAACTTTCAGCAGAAGAAATTGTTAAATTATTCTTTTTTAACATATGTATTAACATAGATTCTATTGGATTAGTACCATTACTATAATGATATTTAATTAATCTATTATGAATTTCATCTTTTATGGGTTTAATATAGGTTAAAGCTTTTTGCTTATTTTCACCTCTAGCTGTTAAGCGAACTAATACTTCTCCATCTTCGGCTAATAATGCTATGGTCGGGTTATCTTGTGTCTCAAGTAAATCTGCTATATTCTCATCTACAGTTGCTTCCCCAATTCCAGCAAAACGCATTATTTCGGATAAAAATACTTTATTACCATTTAGCTCTTTTAGCCAAGGGATAACATGATTATCTAACATTACTTTCATCTCATCAGGTGGGCCAGGTAATAAAATAAAATATGTATCATTAAGCTTAACTCCCATGCCAGGTGCTAAACCATTTTCATTAAAAAAAACAGTGCTACCCTCAATTACCAATGCCTGTTTTTTATTATTGTCAGACATTGAAATATTTCTTTCGCGAAAGTATTGCACCATTTTTTCATATGATAAATTATCTAATATTAAATTTTTATTCACAATTGTAGCAAAAACTTCCTTTGTAATATCATCATGTGTAGGCCCTAAACCACCAGTTAAAATAATTAAATTAGATCGTAATAATGCGTGATTTATAACCTTTTCTAACCTATCTCTATTATCACCAATTGTTACATGATAATATATAGGGCATCCTATCTCAGCCATTTTTCTAGAAATATATTGAGAATTAGTATTAGTAATTTGTCCAAGTAATAATTCTGTTCCTATTGAAATTATTTCACCTTTAAACAAAATATTCACCTCATCAATAAAGCAATTATTAATCCCTATTATGTTTTGTCATTTTCATTACATGGAAGTTCTTAGCAAAGTAATCTACTCCAGATATAATTGTTATTAGTACAGCTATCAGAACCATTATCTTATCTAAAGGCATATTAAAATAAGAAAATGGAAAATTATTTAACATTAATAAAACAATAGCTATAATTTGTGTAACAGTTTTTATTTTACCAAGTTTACTTGCTGCAATAACCGTACCTTCAACAGCTGCTACTAATCTTAAACCAGTAACTGCAAACTCACGACTTATAATTATTATGGCAACCCAAGCTGCTAAACGATCCATTTCGACTAAAGATATTAGCGCAGCTGTAACTAATAATTTATCAGCAAGTGGATCCAAAAATTTTCCAAGGCTCGTTACTAATTTTCTTTTTCTGGCAACATAACCATCAATTCCATCTGTAGCTGCAGCAATAATAAAGATTATAGTAGCTATAATCTCGCTATAGGTTAGTACCTGTCCTGCAATAGTGATTTTCCCAAAGTCAAAATTTACTAAAAGAAAGAATACTATTAAAGGTACTAAAGTAATTCTTGCAAGAGTTATTTTATTTGGTAAATTCATTCTTTATACCCTCCCCTACAAGGTCATAATCGTACGAGTGTGTTATTTTTACTTTGCATATCTCACCAATATCTGTTTTTACGTTGCTTATAAATACTTCTCCATCTATCTCAGGAGCATCATATTGAGTTCTTCCAATATATATATTGTTTTTTTCATCATATTTGTCTATCAAAACATCAAGTTCTTTTCCAATTAGATATGAGTTTTTCTCACTAGCTATTTTATTTTGAATTTTCATTAAATACTGTAACCTACGCTCTTTCTCTACAAGTGGTAATTTGTCTGGAAGATTAGCTGCTGCTGTGCCTTCTTCCTCGGAATATATAAAAACACCTAATCGGTCAAACTTCACTTCTTCTATAAACTCAATTAATTTATTAAAGTCTTCTAATGTCTCTCCTGGGAATCCAACAATTATTGAAGTTCTTAAAGCAACGTTAGGAATTTTATCTCTAATTTTATTTACTAATTCTTTAATGTCTTTTTGGTAGTGAGGTCTTAGCATTTTCTTTAATACATGTTCCTCACTATGTTGAATAGGCATATCAATATATTTACATAATTTATCGTTGTTTGCAAAAGTGTCAATTAAATCATCAGTAATATTACCTGGATAAAGATAGTGCACCCTAATCCAAAATAAATTTTTAATTTTTGATAATTCGTTTATTAAATGTGATAACATAAGTTTTCCATAATTGTCTTTTCCATAATAAGAAGTATCTTGGGCTACTAAGATTACTTCCTTAGCTCCTTTATCTACAGCGTTTTTTACTTCATTAATTACTGATTCAATACTTCTGCTACGAAATGCACCTCTTATTATCGGAATAATACAGAATGTACATAAATTGTTGCATCCTTCTGCTATTTTTACATATGTATAATGATTTGGTGTTAAACTAATCTTAGGTAACAAGTCCTCATAAGAAAATAGAGTATTACTTTCTAAATTTGGTTTTATTCCTTTTAAAGACAATGTTATTAATTCGTTAATCCGATCATATTCATTTGTACCTATCAACCCATCTATTTCAGGCATCTCTGCCATTAACTCGTTTCTATAACGCTGACTTAAACACCCAGTTACCAATAAAACCTTTAAATTAGCTATCTTTTTATATTCTGCAATATCTAGTATTGCGTTGATTGATTCCTCTTTTGCATCTTGAATGAATCCACATGTATTAATAATTGCTATATCAGAATCTTCAATATTGTTAGAAATTTCAAACATCTGTTTGTCAAGTAATCCAAGCATAATCTCAGAATCTACTAGGTTCTTATCACATCCAAGTGTTTTTATGATCACTTTCATATATGGCTTCATTTATCCTCCATCTGATAAATACAATAATTCTTCACCAAGTATATTATAAGAAATATTAAGTGTCAAAGAAGAAAAATAAAGAAGACTTCATAAATTTGAGGCCTTCTTTAATAAATAAAAACCATTTTATTTCATTTCCTTAGGCTGTAATAATATGTTTTTAGAAACTTCAGCATTTCCAAGACTTATTGTCTCGTCATTAATTAATAATTCTAAATTTTTAGCATTTCCAACACGTAACCAAATGGTTTTATCTAATTTAATACTATCATATACTACACCTTGATTTAATGTTTTTCTTAATATTTCTTTTCCCTCTGGTCCACCTTCTCTAATAGAAAACCAACAAGGACCCAAAACTTTCAATGTCATA
>CAZSSR010000145.1:0-3530 GCA_964609605.1 uncultured Bacillaceae bacterium
TTTCATAATACATATCTTTATCCATTTTCGTTATCACCCCAAATTAAATAAGTAATCCTAACAACACTTAAGTGTAGTTAGGATTATCATCTTTTTTAGATATCCAGCTTAAAAATAAAATAATAATTGAAATGCTAAATATAGTAAGAATCCAGAATAACTGTGAATCATTCTGTGCTTTTTTATTGGGAATATATATATACGGTTCTCCAATATTAGATATCATACTTTGATTTACAATCAAAAAATCTAAATGTGTAAATGTTTTAGCAGAATCAATAGATTTTATTGTACTTATAACATTTTCATTAACGATTTCGGCATTAATATTTTTGGGAGTAGGATTAATAAAAATAAAACTTATAGTTATCCCTAGCAATACTAGAATTAACAAAAATGAGCTAATGGTCTTAAAATGCTTGGAAGTTCTGTTTTTCTGCTCATGAACAGGTTTTGTCCATTTGTTCTCTTCTATTATTCTATCCATTACTTTTTGGGATAAGTTTGTAGTTTTATTATTATCGGATACCATCTATCCTTTCATCCCCTCAAAATCCTTAAGTTGATTATCTGTAATATAAGATTCTAATTGGTATTTAATCCCAGTCCTAGCTCTGAATAATAACGACTTAACAGAACTAACAGTTGAGTCTAATATTTCAGCAATCTCTTTATAGTCTAGTTGATCATATTCCCTTAAAATAATTACTGATCTTTGTTTATCAGGAAGCCTATTAATAGCATCCCTTACTTTATTTACTTTTTCATTTCTTAATAGTTCTTGTTCAGGTAATAATAATGATGATACTTGAGTATTTGAAAAATTTTCATCTAACGATACTTCAACGTTTTTTAGCTTTCTTATCTCACTTAAAGTAGTATTCTTTGCTATAGTATACAGCCACGTAGAAAATGTAGCTTCCTGATCTCTAAAAGTATTTAAACTCCTAAATGCTTTATAAAATGTTTCTTGGCAAAAATCTTCTGCATATACTTCATAATGATAACTTCTCAACATATTCGCAATAAAAATAATTATTTTTTTTTCGTATCTAAAAATTAGTTCAGAATAAAGATCGATATCCCCCTCTTTAATCTGACGAATTAATTGTGAATCAGTCACTCTAGACCCCCCCTTTTAGATACTAATGTTTTTATAAAAATATGTATATGAACTATATATTCCATTATAGAATACCTTTAATACTTTTAACAAGCAAATATTATTTTTTTATTATTTTTTTTAAATCAATGAAAAAATTCGGGTATGAAACGCTTATAGCATCAGATAATTCTATAATAATTTGATTCTTTGCAACTAAACCTGCGATAGCCATTGCCATACCTATCCGATGATCACCATGTGAAGTTACTCTACCACCTTTGATAACTTGTTTGCCAGAAATTGAGAACCCATCTTCGAATTCCTCCACTTCTACACCTACTTTACCTAATTCACTTACGATAGTCTTTATGCGGTCTGTTTCTTTTACTCTAAGTTCTCTTGCATCAGTTACTTTAGTCTCACCTTCAGCTTGACTAGCTATAACAGCTAATAAAGGCAACTCGTCAATTAACTTTGGTATCCATTCACCAGAAATTGTTATTCCTCTTAATTCACTTGTTTCAACAATTATGTCTGCAACTTGCTCTTTACCAAAAAAACGAGCATTTTCTAACACGATGTTACCGTTCATTAATTGTAATGCTTCTAAAAATCCAATTCTAGTCGGATTAATTCCAACATTATTAATTCTTAAAGTACTATTTGGAATAATAAGTGCTGCTGCTATAAAAAATGCTGCTGATGAAAAGTCGCCAGGTATTTTTATATGTTGACCAATTAATTCAGCTTTAGGATAGATAGTAACATTGTTATCTTCATAATCCAATTTTGCGCCAAACTGCTCTAACATCTTTTCACTATGATCTCTTGATTTATAAGGTTCAGTAATGGTTGTCTTGCTATTAGCATATAAGCCTGCAAATAATAATGCTGATTTAACCTGTGCACTAGCAATTGGACTATCATAATTAATTCCTTTAAGCTGAGTACCCTTTATCGCTATTGGCGCATATTTACCATTATCACGACCGTTAATGTTTGCCCCCATTAAATTCAAAGGCTCAATTACACGCTTCATTGGACGTTCAATAATCGAATTGTCACCTGTTAGAATACTATGAAAACTCTGACCAGCTAAAATCCCGGTAAGTAAACGGATTGTTGTCCCTGAATTTCCTACATAAAGAATATCCTTTGGTTCATTTAGTTTGTACAATCCTTGTCCTTTAATTGTATACGAATTTTCACCTATTTTAATAATTTCTATCCCTAATTGCTTAAATACTCTAATCGTACTTAAACAATCTTCTCCATTTAAAAACCCGTCAACTTGTGTTATTCCCTCGGCAATGGAACCAATCATAATTGCCCTATGAGATATGGATTTATCACCTGGCACTTCAATTGATCCTGATATAGATGAGATCGGTTGAACTATTTGTTCCATAATAACCTCCGATTATTCTTATAATTCTTTTATAACTTGTCTAATAACTGCTTTATCTATTTCGTCTTCAATTAGAACATTGCCAATCTTAATAGGCAATATCATTCTAATTTGATTGTTTTTAAATTTTTTATCCCTCATCATAATGTTAATTATTTCATCAGTATTATATTTATTCGGAATTTTAATCGGAAGCTTAAACTTTTCTATTAATTCTATCGAAAAATCAACTACTTCTTGTGTAGTTATATCAAGTTTTTTTGCCAATTTACTCGCAAAAACCATGCCAATTGCAACTGCTTCACCATGTAATAAATCATAATTAGAAATAGTTTCTAAAGCATGAGCTAAAGTATGACCATAATTTAAGATTGCTCTAATACCTTGTTCTTTTTCATCTTCTTTAACTATATCTGCTTTAATCTTCATACCTCTATACATTGCTTCATCAACATATTTCATATCTAAATTTAATAAATTAGTCGAATTATCAGATAACCAGTGAGAAAAAACAAAATCTGATATTAATCCATGCTTTATCATTTCCGCATAACCAGATCGTACATGCCTTTCAGATAAGGTATTAAGAAATGAAGTATCAAATAATACTAGGATTGGTTGATAAAATGAGCCAATCATATTTTTCCCTAATAGATGATTTACTCCAACCTTTCCTCCCACACTGCTGTCATGAGCTAAAATAGTTGTAGGACATTGGATAAAGGAGATGCCCCTCATATACACGGATGCAACAAAACCTGCTAAATCTCCTACAACACCTCCTCCTAATGCAATAATAGTTGAAGATCTATCCAACCCATTGATTAATGCATATTCTACTATTTTTTCTACCTGTCCAAGAGACTTAGAATCTTCTCCAGCAGGAACAATATAGGAGCTAACATGATAATCTTTTAAAACATATTTAATTTTATCAAGATATAAAGGTGCAACATTATCATCAGTAATTATAAGTATTTTATTGTTTTTTAATATGGATAATTCTCGCAAATAATC
>CAZSSR010000146.1:0-3521 GCA_964609605.1 uncultured Bacillaceae bacterium
AATTGTATATACAGCTGGATCCTCAAAAACAATAGCATCAATCTTATAATGAGATACTGTATTTATGAATTCCTCTAAACCTGCTAACATATCATTATGAAACAAAGCATTTATCATCAGATAAAGTTTAATATCTTTTACCTTAGTAATGTTGGATGCCTTTTTAATCATCTCTAGCGTAAAATTACCTCTAGCTCTTAATCCATAAATACTTCCACCAATTAGAAGTGCATCTGCCCCAGCAGCTATTAATAAATTTGCCTCTTCTATATCCCTAGCAGAAACTAATAGTTCGATTTTTTTGTTGGCATTCATCTTAATCCTCCAATTTACGGGAAATTGCTAACCCATCACCAACTGGAATAAACGATGTTTTAACCTTTTTATTATTAGCCAAAAAATCGTTAAAGCTTCTAATTTTTCTTAGCATTGGTTTAGAAGCAGCTATTTCTTCATCAGCTATATAGCCCCTAAACAAGATGTTGTCAAAAATAAGGATTCCACTTACATTAAGAAGTGGAAAAGATAACTCAAAAAACTCCTTATATTTTCCTTTAGCAGCATCGATAAATATTAAATCTGACTTAGGAAGAGTTGGAAGGATTTCTATAGCATCTCCCTCGTGTAGTATAATTTGATTCGTAAGTCCAGCCTTTTCAATATTTTTTTTAGCTCTATCAATCATTGGTAATTTTCTTTCAATGGTATGGATTACTGCATAAGGACATACTTTTGCTAACCAAATAGTTGAGAACCCTATTGCTGTTCCAACCTCTATAATTATTTTTGGTCTAATAACTTCAGCTAATATTTCTATTAGCCTAATACTCGGTATCTGAATTATTGGTATATCTTCTGATATTCCCTCATTATAAATTTTTTTAAGGAGGGCGTCCTCGATTGGCATCAATTGATTGATATATTCTTCTACCTTAATATCTATAAAGCTCATTAGTCTACTCCTTATATTTACCAGGTGCCTCTTGACATAGCATCATATTTTAAATGTTCTTCATAAGTCTTTGAGAAATAATGTGTTCCAGAATCATCTTTTTTAGTTACAAAAAAATAATATTGGTTATCATCTGGATAAACAGCTGCATTTAAAGATGATCTTCCGGGGTTGCCAATCGGCCCAGGCGGTAATCCATAGTTATTATAAGTATTATAAGGATCATCTATTTCTAAATCATCATAGGTTAATGATTCCTTTTGTTTATCTAATACATATTGTACAGTAGCGCAAGATTCTAAATTCCAATAATCTTCCAATCTATTATAGAAAACACCCGACACGATTGGACGTTCATCATCAACTCGAACTTCTCTTTCGATGATAGAAGCCAAAGTTACTATTTGATGCATTGTTAAACCATTTTTCTCTATAACAATATCCCATTCAGTCTTCCATTCTTCTTCAAATTGAGAAAGCATTTTTTCGATAAATTCTTCTTCAGTTGCGCCTACTCTTATCTCATATGTTTCTGGAAATAAGTAACCTTCTAATTTATACTTAATATCTATATCATCAGGAATATCATTTAAAAATTCAAAATCAAAATTCCCCTCTTTAGCAAGCTGTATAAAACGTTCTTTTTCAACTAATCCTTGTTCAGATAACTTGTCAGCTATTTGTTCAATAGTATAGCCCTCAGGAATTGTAAAGCGAACACTTTCAATCTTATTATTCCCATCCACCAATTTTTTTATAATTAGATCTACATCCATGTCCTTTGATAATTCATAGGCTCCTGCTTTTAGTTGAGAATCATAGCCTAAATTCTTAATGCGAATTTCAAAATATATTTCACTCTTAATTAGGTTTTTTTCTTTAAGAATAGAAGCAATATCACTAGTTATGCTTCCTCTCGGAATTTCCACAAAAATTACTTCGTCATTATTTGGCTCAATTGCTACAGATAACGAATTAATATATATAAGTGCGATTATAATTAAAAATATTAAAACTCCTATGAGACTTAATATCCTTATAGTTGTCTTGTTCAGTTTCACTTATAAATCTCCTTTCAAAACACTAACTTTTATGTCTATATA
This sequence comes from uncultured Bacillaceae bacterium, assembly GCA_964609605.1. Taxonomy (GTDB): domain Bacteria; phylum Bacillota; class Bacilli; order Tepidibacillales; family Tepidibacillaceae; genus CAZSSR01. The sequence goes on from CAZSSR010000146.1 coordinate 2,056, forward strand.
AAATTAGCATAGTTTTTTAAAAAAAACAATGAGAGATGATAAACACCTCTCATTCAAACTTATTTATCCTTATATCAATATCTAGACTTAAACTTCAAATTCATTATCTAAAGTATTAAATACTTCTTCTACGATGTCCCATTCTTCATCGCTATCAATTGTGAACAATTTGATGTCATCGCCTTCTTCTTCATATCTAAAAGCATATACCTCTGCTTCTTCTTCCTCATCTGGTATATCCGTTGGAACTAAAAAAATGTATTTATTACCTTCTGCCTCAAAATCATAAACTATTTCGAATCTTTGTTCTATACCATCATCATCTTCTACAAATATATAATCTCGTTCATCTTGTTCATTATCCATTTCATATTCACCTCTTCATATCTAAATATCCTTGCAGTATTAACATTGCTGCCATTTTATCGATAACTTTTTTCCTTTTCTTTCTGCTCACATCCGCTTCAATTAAAGTTCTCTCGGCAGCAACTGTTGTTAATCTTTCATCCCAAAATACAAATGGCAATTGTATTCTTTCCTTTAATATCTCCACTATTACAATCGTTTTCTCAGCTCTAGGTCCAATAGTACCATTCATGTTTTTAGGTAACCCAACAACTATTTCATCTACAGAATACTCATCGATTATATCAATCAATTGTCCTATATCCATTTCTAAATTCTTTCGATATATTACACAAACTCCCTGTGCTGTCCAACCAAACTCATCACTCATGGCAACACCAATTGTTTTATCCCCTATATCCAGCCCCATAATTCTCATATTCTACTCCAAACCCTAAAATAATTTTAAAGATAAGAGGGAAGTTAAAAACCCTTCCCTACAATTAATACTATTCATGATGCAGCTCAAGGTAAGATTTTACTAATTCCTCAATAAGTTCGTCTCTTTCTACCCTTCTTATTAAAGTTCGTGCGTTATTATGTCTAGGTATGTAAGCTGGATCACCCGATAATAAGTATCCTACCATTTGATTAATTGGATTATAACCTTTTTCAATTAATGCTTCATACACCTCTAATAAAACTTCCTTTGGTTGTGTTTCCACATCTTCCGATTTCACGTCAAATTTCATGGTGTGATCCATTGGGTCCATTACTAACACCTCTTTCAGAATTACTGAATTTATAATAAAATCCATCATTAATATTCTATAATTTTATTCTAACTGATTTTATGTAATCAGTCACGCAATTCAATGCATCAGAAATTTTTTCTGGATTTTTTCCACCTGCTTGTGCCATATCTGGTCTTCCGCCTCCACCGCCATCAACTCTTGTAGCAGCTTCACTTATTAATTTGCCGGCGTGAAAACCTTTTTTAATCAAATCATCAGTAACAGCTGCAACTAAATTCACTTTATCATTATTAATACTAGCAAGCAAAATTATACCTGATTCAATCTTTTGCTTCAATTCATCTACAACACTTCTTAAATTGTTCA
>CAZSSR010000147.1:0-3520 GCA_964609605.1 uncultured Bacillaceae bacterium
TTAACTTTTAACATAAAATAAAAAAAGTTGACAACTTTTACATTGTCAACTTTTTTGATTAAATATTTAATCTTACTTAATACTATAACCTTTTAGTTACCCTCTTCGATAACTCTTACTCTTAGGAAACCTTCTTGATCTTCATTTACTAGAGTATTGATAGCTCTGTCATTCCACCATGTAACAAAAGTAGCATTTTCTTCAGCAGTTAATGTACCAGCTACAAGACCTGGATATAAAGCAGCAATCTCTGGAGTTGATACAGGAACAACCATAGTCATATTGTAAACGACTCCAACTTTTCTACCAGTATCAGTTCTTTCAAAAACATACTCTAAAGCTGCGAAAGGTAATTTAGTTACATCTTCTGGATATACCAAAAGATTTCTTCTATTATAAGTAGGACCAAAATCAGAACCTGGGAAACCTGACTCAGGTGCAGCACCAGTTAAATAAGTAAATACTTCACCAAATACTCCAATAAAATATTGATCTGCAGGACCTGGCATAGTAATTTTTATTTGTCCACGAACTGGAGTTTCATCACCATATAATGCTTCCATAGCTTTTTTAGTTATTGTCCATGCACCTGTTATTGCTGCGCAAGAGTGACCAGATAACTTAACAGCCTCTGTATAGTAATATGGAATTGGTTCGTCAACTTGACCCAAAATTTCTAAAAACGTATCTCTAAACATCATTGGTTCTACTTGAGAAATATAATCTTGAGTCCATTCTACACCTGATGCACTAGCTGGCATTGCTGCTACTGCAGGTGCTGCTGGTGTTGCTGGTTCCGCTGCTGGAGCTGGTGTTGATGATCCACAACCAACTAAAGATAAAGAAGCCCCCAAAATAATTGCTAAAGACAAAATTAAAATTCTTTTCTTCAAATTTGTAACCTCCTTGTAGTTTTCTATTTATATAACCTCTTCAATGCTAGCATATGCCATGAAATAATGAAATTGACTTAAAGCAATTGTTACCATATTTGTCACATTTCAATCTAAGTGTTTTTAAAATTTGAAAAAACAAAAAAAGTTGATATTAAATATCAACTTAACTGTTCTATAGTAAACAAACCATCTAGTGAATCAGCGTTCTCGAAAACGAATATAACTCGATCATTCCAATACTTAACCCAAGCATCTGTTTCTTCATGAGTAGCAACTCCATTTACGATTTTACTACTAAGCTTATTCCACTCTGCAGTTACTTGGGGCAATATTTTAGAAGTATTGTATTTGATTCCTACTCTTTTGTTATTATCAAGCCTCTCAAATACCCAAACCATTTCAGACGGAGCTGTATTTGTATTTTTCTCAGCATATATCATTAAATCTCTTCGTATATAATTTTTACCAAATCCACCACCTTGAAAACCCGTCTTTGGTGCAGAACCAGTTATGAATGTAATAACTTCACCTAATACTCCAACGGTCCCCTCTCCCTCAGCACCCGGAGCCAAAACTTTTATTTGACCACGTACGGGAATTTCTTCTGCATATAAACTTTTTAGTGCTAGTCTTGTAATATTCCAAGCACCTGATACTGCTCCGCAAGAATGTCCCGCTAACTTAACAGCCTCTTCATAAAAATAAGGAATAGGCCCATTCGCTTGTCCTAACAACTCCAATAGAGGATCTTTCATTAAAATTGGTTCAATACTTGTTATATAATCTTGTTTCCAATTCATTCTATCATTATTATTTTTTATCATTCTCAACTTGATACCACCTTTATTAATATTATTAATTATTATTCTATCATACGTTATATAAATAAAAGGAAATATTAATTTAAACTAATATTTCCTTTTACTATTTAATTCTTATTATCTAATTTTTAAATTACATTTTAAATTTTTTAATAATATTAGTTAAATTGTCTGCCATATTTGCAAGGTCATTGGCAGAATTTCTAATTTCTTTAGATATTCCAACTTGTTCTTCTGACGATGTAACCAAATTTCCACTACTTTGAGTTATATTATTTGACACATCGGCAATTTTACTAACATCTTCAACTGCATTAGTAGTACCCATAGCCATTTCATTTATTGTAGTAGACACATCTTCTAACTGAGAAGCAATATTATTTACAGAATTAATAATTACTCTAAATTTCTCTTCAGCTTGTTTTAATATTTGACTTTCTTTCGTTACGGAGTCAATAACATTCCCAAATTTATTAAATGTTTGGTCTGAATCCTTTTGAATAATTTCAATTCTTTCTCTTACCTCATTTGCAGCCTTCGAAGCACCTTCAGCTAATTTTTTTACCTCGTTAGCCACAACAGCAAATCCACGTCCATGTACACCAGCACGTGCAGCCTCAATTGTAGCATTGATTGCTAATAGATTAGTCTGATCTGAAATATCTGTAATTAAATCAATAATATTCCCAATATCATAAGAATGTTCGCGTAGATTACCTATTTTTTCACCTGAATCATTAACTAATTCAACTATATTACTATTATGTTTAAGCATTGAATCTATAAGCACCATACCATTTTCCCCTGCATCCTTAGCATGAACAGCAATAACTTTGACCTCTTCAGTACTAGCGGCTATTTGTTGATAACTTGCAGCTAATTCTTCCATAATACTAAATATATTATCTACATTCTCTTCTTGTGCTTTAAGATCAAAATCCATTTTTCCTATTAAGTTAGCAACATTAGTTGCAGATTCATTTGTCCCTTCTGCCCAATTATTTAGTTGTTTAGATGAAGATAAAACCATTGCGCCAGAATTTTTAACTTCTTCTAAGAGTAATTTTACAGATTCAGATGCCTTGTTCATATTATCTGCTAAGATCCCTAATTCGTTTCTTGTTTTAATATGCACCCTCTTAGTTAAATCTCCTCCACCAATAAAAGTCATTGTATCACTAAGCATATTAATTGGTTTAACCAACTTTCTTGTTATCATTAAAGCACTAACAATAATAAGAATGAGTATGAAAACAATTAATAAATAAATCAGATTTTTCACACTTTCAACTTGCGGATTGAAATTATCTAGATATGTATTATTTATTAATATCCAATCCCATGGTTCAAAATATGTCATATATAGCATTGATGCATGAGACTTACCATCAGCATCTATGTATGTATAATCTAGAAAACCTTCCTTCTGGGAAATGATTTTTTCAACAGTTTCATCTCCATGAAAATTCGTTCCTTCATATTCCGGATGCATGACAGCATCTCCAGAAGAATTATAAGCAAATAAAAAATCGCCTTCACCAATGACAAAGCTTTTATTAACATCTTCTCTTTTGCCATCACTGTTTTTAAAACCCAATAAATTTTCACGGAATTTTTCCTGCGCAATGAAAATATTCATACCTTCATTTTGTACTCTATTATTATAATCATCAGCTATTTGATACATAATTTCAACAGAACTCTTTAATTGATCTTCACCTTTATCAGTTATAGATTTTTTAGAAACATTAAAAACTATGGAGCTAATAATTATTAATGGTACTAATGAAATAATTAAAAACC
>CAZSSR010000148.1:0-3476 GCA_964609605.1 uncultured Bacillaceae bacterium
TGGTCCTTCGACAGAAATATATTCGTTTAAAGCATCAATTTGCAGTGCATTAAAAGTTTTAGAGTGTTTCATTTATATAATCATCCTTATTATAACTTTAACTTTAATCACAAACATATTATACTACTAAAAAATAATTTCATGTATCCATCTTTAAATATTTATTACGAAAGTAATAGATTTACTTTAATTACAATAATATTAAATATACTATATTAAAGGAATTACTTATTCTCACTATAATATATTGTAAAAAGATGATTTAAATATGATATAATTTTTAAATAGATTATTTATAAATTGTTCAACTTAACATCATATTCATGGAGAGGAGCTAATTATATGCCAGAAATTATTACTGCAAAAAATGGGGACCATAATTTAGACAATTATATGAATACTTATAATTCATTTGATTGGAAAGACGTTGAAAAAAAATTCTCGTGGTATTCATCAGGCAAAATGAACATCGCTTATGAAGCGATTGATTATCATGCTAAAACTAATAAACATGATAAAATTGCGCTTTTATATAATGGGTTTGGCAGAGAAGAAAAATATACTTTTAATGATTTAATGGTTTTATCTAATAAAGCTGGTAATATATTAAAAAACTCAGCTAAAATTAAAAAAGGTGACCACGTTTTTATATATATGCCAAGAACTCCTGAATTATATATTCTGTTATTAGGAACTATTAAATTAGGAGCAATAGTTGGACCTCTATTTACTGGATATAGAAATGATGCTATAAAAGATAGAATTCTTGATAGTGATGCCAAAGTCTTGATAACAACACCTGAATTACTTGAACTAGTACCTGTTAATCAACTGCCCAATTTAAATAATATAATACTAGTCGGGTCTAATATTGAAGAAAAAGATATATATATTGATTACAATAAAGAAATAAAAATTGCTAACGAAGAACTAGAAATTGAGTGGGTAGACCGTGAAGACGGATTCATTCTACATTATACATCAGGCTCAACAGGAAAATCTAAGGGTATTTATCATGTTCATAAAGCAATGCTTCAGTATTATCAAACAGGCAAATGGGTTTTAGATTTAAAAGAAAATGATATATATTGGTGTACTGCAGACCCAGGTTGGATAACTGGAACATCATATGGAATTTTTGCACCTTGGCTTTTAGGTGTTACATGTGTAATTGCAGGTGATCGTTTTAACCCTAGTTATTGGTACCAAATTATAGAGAAATATCAGGTGAGTGTTTGGTACAGTTCTCCTACAGCATTTCGCATGTTAATGGGAGCTGATCAAGATATCATTAAAAAATATAATTTAAGTTCATTAAGACATATATTAAGCGTTGGAGAGCCACTTACCCCAGATGTTGTTAGATGGTCAGTTAAAACGTATAATATACCAATTCATGATACATGGTTCATGACTGAAACCGGAGCACAAATTATTTGTAATTACCCATCTATGGATATTAAACCTGGTTCAATGGGAAAACCTATCCCTGGCACTATTGCAGCTGTCATTGATGACGATGGAAATGAATTGTTTCCATTAACTATGGGGTACTTGGCTATAAAAAAAGGTTGGCCTTCAATGATGAAATCTATTTGGAAAAATAAAAATGAATATGAATCATCTTTTATAAATGATTGGTTTATCACTGGAGATTCAGCTTACATGGATGAAGATGGATATTTCTGGTTTCAAGGTAGAGTTGATGATGTTATAAATGCTGCTGGAGAAAGAATTGGACCTTTTGAAGTTGAAAGTAGGATAGCTGAACATCCATCTGTTGAGGAAGTGGGTGTTATAGGTAAACCAGATCCTGTTAAAGGTGAAATAATAAAAGCGTTCATAACATTAAAACATGGTTACGAACCAACACAAGAATTAAAAGAAGAAATACGTGAATTCGTAAAAAGAGGTCTATCACGTCATGCAGTCCCTCAGGAAATAGACTTTATAGATACCCTCCCTAAAACTAGAAGTGGTAAAATAATGCGAAGAGTACTTGCAACAAGAGAATTAAACCTACCAGCTGGAGATTTATCTGCTCTAGATGACTAATAATGAGGCTGTTCTAACCTCTTTATTAGTCACTTATAACACCGTTTTCTCTTAACATAGGATAAATCCATTTTATAAAAAATAAATAAGAAATAATTAGTACAATACCCGACAATAAAAATGGTAATGAAAAGTTTTTTAATGCTAAAATAATTCCCGATATATATGCTGCAATTGCCGAACCGATACTCCTTAATACTGAACGCATTCCGGCAAAAAGGTTTCTATCCTCTTCATTTATTGCTTGCATTGATTGACTATCAACTAAATTCGCTAACATCGTAAAACTTCCGCCGCGAATTAAAAAGAAAGTTACAAATAATGAGACTGGCAATGCTAAAAATAAAAGGATTGATAACAAGATATTCACAATATATATTATAAAATATAATTTTTTAAAAGCTATTTTATCTAATAAGATAGGTAAAAAGAAAGAGCCTAAAAAAAGAAAAAACCCATTTACCGCTAACAACAATGATACTTCTAAATCGCTCCAATCAAAACGGAACTTAACAATAATATTATGATAAGGATTCAAAAAAGAATATGCCATGCCAATAAAAAATATATAAATAGAGAACAACCATAACGTTTTATTAGTAAATCTATTAAAAAAACCTTTTACATTAAATGAAGTTGCTTCTTTAATGATAATTGTCTTTTCTTTGGGTAACATCATCCCCCTAATTAAAGCTACCATAAACACTAATAAGGAAGCTATTAAAATCGAGCTTTGATAAATAGAGGTATATCCTCCTATCCACCTTGGTAAAGCCCCTCCTAATAAAGTCCCAAGACCTGTAAACAGTGTAAACATTGAAAATAACAAACTAAAAGCAATTATTTCCTCTTTCCTTCTACTACAATAAGAATATATTAGTTGAATTTCAGAAGTAATTAATAAGGTTATTCCAATCGAGCTAATTATTTGAGAAATATAGAAAGTAAAATAATCAACACCAAAACCAATTCCAGTATACCCAACTGCCATTAACCCTAGACCCATTGTTAAAAGCTTTTTGCGTCCAAAACGATTTGCGGATAATGCCGCTGGTATCGCAACAATGCCCATTACTAGAGTTCCGCTAGATAATATTTCACCAATCTCTACTTCAGTTAAACCCATCTTAAGTAAATGCAAGTTAAATACCATACTATAAAGTCCGATAGAAATTCCTAATAAAGATTCACTCAAAATAAATCGACGAACTCCTTTTGATAAATTCATAATTTCTTGTATATAAACCTGCATTACTTCTGCCCCCACTAATATTGTAGATAAAAGTAATTTATTTCATTTATAGTCTTTTTACAAGTGTTATTTATCCTCTTTTTATATCACAGTATAGAAAAAACAGTTGAAAAAAAATTTGACTGTTGCTATAATACTTAATAATACTTTATCACGTAAAAGCGTTTAT
>CAZSSR010000149.1:0-3437 GCA_964609605.1 uncultured Bacillaceae bacterium
TGGTCTCCTAAAATATAGCTCTCCTCTTATCCACATTTGAGAAACTACAGTAAAATCATTTCTATAGGGATTATTAAAAGCTACTATACGAACAATATCTTGCTTTTTCTTTCCATCTTTTTCATATTCTACTCTTATTCCATCTTTAATCATTTTATAATTTTCATAGTTAATATCTTTTATATCTTTGTTTGTTGAGTATACTCTAAGGTCTTCTACTATGGTCTGTAATATATTATCAGGTATCTGTGGATTTATAGTTTTTAAACTCTCAAATAAAACTACTGGTAATATCACTTCTTTTACATTTCTTCTTCCAGTTCCATCATTAATAGTCTCTAAAATATTTTCTTTAGAATCTACAAGATCTTTTGAAACAAATGCATTTATATGATTATAATCTTTGTTAGAAGTCAATCTTTCTATACAGGCCTTTTCTATAATATCTTCAGTTAAAACTTTACCCACATATATCCCTCCTCTATTTTACTTCTATAGTTCCATTCATAAGTCTAGGTAATAGTAGGTCTCTTTGTTTGATTAGGTTTTGGTTTTGAATTTCTAATATCCCAATTTCTTTTTGAATTGATTTATGTTTAAATTCATATTCTTTTCTTAATGATTCAGGTGCTATGAAAATTCTTATTTTATTTAATATTCTTTGGTTTAAATGTAATACATTTGCTCCATTAGAAAACATGGCTATATGTTCAGAAAGTCCACCATATCTTAGTAATGCATACATATAATCTTTTTCTATTTTTAATTCATCAAGTAATATTAAATCTGCTGAAAAAACCAAATCATCATAATTAGTTTTTGGTATTAAACATACTTGACCAATAACCCTTCTATCTTGAGTCATATCCGTTATGGCCATTACTAAATCATTTTCTTTTAAGTAATGTCTATCAGCTATTTTTCCATCAAAAAATCTTAATCCATTATAATTATAGCCACCATAAGCCTGTATTGATTTCAATGTAAGCATTGGCACGCCTACATCTTTTTCTATTTCTTTGGTAGAATATGATATTCCCCTCACCAACTTACAAACATCTTCAAGTTTAACATTTTCCCATGCTTCAGGTATACCTTTTATAAATTTAGTATTTTCATGCCCTGGAAATCTCATTCTTACAAACCATTCTTTATATATTTCTTCTGCTGTCTTTTCTAGGATTTCTATTCTTCTATTATTGTTTTCTATTAATTCATCATAGGTTGAAAGAATATCTGCTATTTTTTCTTGGGTTTTTAGGTCTGGAATTTGTATTTTTAAATTTTTTAAAATTCTTTGATTTAATAAAGGCTGAGCTGAACCACCGGCATAGTTATTTAATTTCATAGTTTGCAACATATAATTTAAGTATATAATAGAACTATTAGGTTTAGATTTAGCAACTATAGTATTATCAGAAGCCCAAAACTTAGACGTATTTATATTTATGGAACCACAATAAGCACCTACCCTTCCTATTATTATAGCATTTTCAAAATTATATTCCCCTGCAAACCCTATTTTACCATTAGATCCATAAACCGGATATATTTCATTTGATGCTGTTTTGCATATTTTCCCATTGTAAAATTTTAGCACCTTATCTAGCCTTTTAATTATCCACTTACTCATACTCAATCACCAATTTATCTAAGTTAGCCTCTATCTTCTTTTCCAATTCCTTAGCTTCTTCATTTAACCTTTTAAACTCATCATTGAGTCCAAATAGTTCTTCTTTAAATTCTTCTGCTGTCAATCCATCGTCTTCTATAACTACTCCCACATATCTTCCAGGATTTAGTGAGTAGTCCTGGTCTATTATTCCATCTTCTCCTTGGAGTTTTGCTACTTTACAAAGACCTATTACATCTTCATACTTTCCTTGAGGAAATCTTTCTTCTAGCCAATCTATTTGTTTTTGGAAATACTTTTTATCTTTTTCACTTTCTGCTTTATCTCTAGAATTTTTATATTCCTTTATAAGTTCATAAAAGCTTTCCCTATCTCCTTCATAAAGTCTTGTTATAATAGATAGGTTTTTAATCTGTTCATCTGAAAATTTTCTAAGGGCCCTATCTACTTGGGTAAATATGTTTCTTGCATCTATAAATAAAATCTCATCTTTATTCTTTTTATCCTTATCAAAGAACCACAATGTTGCAGGCAGAGTTACTGTTATAAACATATTAGATGGTAGCGCAACCATTTGCGATATTACTCCATCTTCTATTAAAGCTTTTCTTATCTCTTTTTCACTATGACCTGCATCTGATGCTGAATTCGCCATTACAAGAGCAGCTCTTCCTTTATCATTAAGAGCAGTAGCGAACATGTTAATCCACAAATAATTGGCATTTGGAACTGTGGGCTTTTTACCCTTAGTTTGTGGTATTCCATATGTATTAAATCTGGCTTGTCCTTTTACTAAATCCAACTCAACATTATCAACATTGAAGGGAGGATTTGTCATTACATAATCAAAATTACCAAAGGAATTGTAGGGATCTGTATAATATGAGTTAGCTTCTATAATATCTCCTCTGATGTTATTAAGAAATAAATTCATTTTTGCCAAGTTAGCAGTTTCTCCAGTTCTTTCAACACCATAGGCTCTAATGTTTATAGAATGATTATCCCCATGTTTTTCTTTTTGCCTTTTTACATAATGTGCCGCTTGAACAAACATACCTCCAGAGCCGCAGGCTGGATCTAATATTTTTCCTTCTGTAGGTTTTAATACTTCCACCATATATTGAACGACCGTCCTAGGTGTAAAGAACTCTCCCCCACCTTGACCTTCTTTTAAGGCAAAATTACCCAGGAAATATTCATATATTTCACCAAAAATATCATTTTCTATATCTGTTGGTATATCATTAAAATTTCTAAGTAATCTGTTTAAAATTTTATTGTTATTTTCTTTACTTAAATCGTGATAACGATCTTTAGGTAAAATACCAACTAATTCTGGAGAATATTTTTCGATACCCTCTATAGCCTCTTTAATTTTTTTAGCTATATCCACTTCTTCGCTTAAATTTAATAAGTATTCATACCTTGATTCTTCCGGCAGAAAAAAACCACATTTTTCTATCGCTATTTCTTCAATAGGTTTCTCTCTTCTTCCTCCTTTTAATTCTTGATACTCTTTATTTATTTGTTTCTCATATGTAGCGTACTTACTATCAGCAAATTTTAGAAATATAAGACCTAGAACTGGTGTCGAATATTCTGATGCCTTAAGTCCAGTATTTGCCCTTAGTTCATCTGCAGTATCCCATAATCTTTTATTTAAATTCTTCAAGCGATCGTTATTCAATTAATTCACTCCAATTTTATGTATTATTAGCATTATAATTTATTTTAACTTTAATAAACTAAGGCCTATTGATGTTAATATTTTGAACCAATGAAATACAATATTCTAAGTACTCAT
>CAZSSR010000150.1:0-3411 GCA_964609605.1 uncultured Bacillaceae bacterium
AAGGTTTTTCTATTTTATAATCAATAGTTTCTTTAAATACACCAACCATCATCTCTTCCATTAAATCATGAAATTCTTTTAATGGCATAAAGGACATCTCAATATCTAATTGTGTGAACTCCGGCTGTCGATCTGCACGTAAATCTTCATCCCTAAAACATCTGGTAATTTGATAATATCTCTCAAATCCAGAAACCATCAATAATTGTTTAAATAATTGTGGTGACTGAGGTAAAGCAAAGAAATGACCAGTATGTTTTCTGCTTGCGACAAGGTAATCGCGTGCCCCCTCAGGCGTGCTTTTAGTTAATATTGGCGTCTCAATATCTAAAAACTCATTTTTATTTAAAAAATTGCGTAAATAACTTGTAACCTTATGACGCAATATAAATATGTTTTTCATCTCTTCGCGTCTCAAATCTAAATATCTATATTTTAATCGTAATGTTTCGTCAATTTCTATATCATCCTTAATGAAAAAGGGAGGGTTTTTAGCTTCATTTATTAATTCTAAGTTACTAACCTCAACTTCGATATCTCCTGTTTCTAAATTAGGATTAATTGTTTCGTTATCCCTAGCAATAACAGTGCCTTTAGCAGATATTACATATTCACTTCTTAATCTATTAGCAATTTCATGGGCTATTTCCGATTTTTCTGGATGAATTACTAATTGTATAATTCCACTTCTATCTCTTAAATCAATAAATATTACTCCACCAAGATCTCTCCTTTTCTGAACCCACCCTGATAACACGACTTCTTCATTAATATTGTTTTTTCTTAGCACTCCACAATTATGTGTTCTTTGTAATTCCATTTCTGTTTTTCCTCCTAGAATCAAATATATTATCTAAAATATTATTATAATTTTTGTGTAATTTCCTTGACAAGGTTATTTAACTCTAACTCATCTTGCTCTCCAGATACCATGTTTCTTATAATTGCTTTATTGCTAGCTATTTCGTCATCGCCAATTATAATTACATTCTTAGCATTTAAACGATCTGCAGCTTTCATTTGAGCTTTTAAAGTACGATTTAAATAGTCTATTTCAGCAGAAATTTTATTTTTTCGTAGCTCATTAATTATTCTTACACCAACTATTTTCGCGCTTTCCCCAAGAGCAACAAGATATACATCTAAAATTTTATCGGTACAAAATTCGATTCCTTTTGTCTTTAATGCAATTATTCTTTCAATTGAAAAAGCATAACCGATACCAGGTATATCATTACCACCAAAGGTCTTAACTAACCCATTGTATCGTCCACCACCACAGAGTGTCCCACCTTCAATTTGCCCTTCGCCTACAGACATTATTTCAAAAGCAGTTTGCGTATAATAATCTAACCCTCTTACTAGCCTTGGATTTTCAACATATGAAATATTAATTGTATCAAGATTTTTTTTTACATCCTCATAATGCTCACGACATTCATTGCATAAATACTGATTCATTGTTGGTGCATCTAAAGTCAATTTCTGACAAGTTGTATTTTTACAATCTAAAATTCGCATTGGATTACGGTCTAATCTTTTTTGACAATCATCACATAATTCGTTCTTTACTTTAATCAAATAATCTAACAATTGTTCCCTATGCACTGGACGACAATTATCACACCCAACACTATTTAACTCTAATCGAGTATCATGTAATCCTATCTCATCAAATTGCTGCATTGCCAAGGAAATAATTTCAGCGTCTAAGCTTGGATCATTGCTTCCAAATGCTTCGACACCTATTTGAGTGAATTGGCGTGATCTTCCTGATTGAGGTCTTTCATACCGAAACATAGGTCCAACATAATATAACTTCACTAAATCAGGGCTAGCATATAATTTATTCTCTATATATGCTCGCACAATCGATGCTGTGCCTTCTGGGCGCAAGGTTATACTTCTATTCCCCTTATCCATAAATGTATACATTTCTTTCTCAACAATATCAGTTGTTTCCCCAACGCCTCTTTGAAAAAGCTCTGTATGTTCGAATATTGGTGTGCTGATTTCTTTATAATTAAATCGTTTAAATACATCCTCAGAGATAGTTTTTATATAACTCCAGAGTTCAGATTCTCCCGGTAAAACATCTGCTGTACCTCTTGGAATATGAAATTTCATCCCATTTACCTCCTTATAAAAATATTAATAGTAATATTTATTTTATTATTTCTTTACATATCAAGTACTTCATTACCATATATATTAAGTATTTTTCAAAAAAAACCTTTAAAATAATAAAAATCCCTCGTATACTGATGCTGTTAATAACAGAACACCAGGGACGAGAGATATAAAAAACCCCCGTGGTACCACCCTATTTGGATATAAATCCCACTTATAATTAGTTAACGCCTAAAAGCGCTACTCAGTTACTTAGATTCCCTTTCACCAAGCGTCCTCAGAAATGTCTTTCTTTAAGACGTAATAGAGAAATGATTTCAGCTTAATTCATTTCCTCTCTAACAATTCGTTTCTTAAATACTTTTTTTCTTCAACGGATCATAATATTCAACTTTTAACAATCATAGCATATATATATTGTTATTTATCATACTTTTCTTAATTAAGAATGTCAAGAATACTCTGCAAATATTTCGTTTTATTAATCCAGCTTTTATAATTGTACTTCTCTAATTTTGCGTCTGCTTATACTCCTATGTTTTTTAAAAAATATAAAATCCTACTTTTTTCATAAATTGATTTATACTTACCTTTTTCTTTTGGTATACTATATCTAATCTTTATATTTAAAAAAGTAGGTGTAAACGTGACTGCAGATCAATATATGATTTTTGGTTTAATAATATTAATGTTGATTTTTTTTGTGTGGGGTAAATGGCGCTATGATATTGTTGCTCTTGCTACATTACTAATAGCCGTAATTATTGGTTTAGTTCCAATTAGTGAAGCTTTTACTGGTTTTAGTCATGCTGCAGTAATTACAGTTGCAGCTATATTAGTTGTTAGTCAGGGCTTGATGAATGCAGGAATTATTGATTATATCACCAAATATTTATTAAAAGCTGGCAACAACACCATGGTACAAATGACTTTATTAGTATTAACCGTAACAATAAGTTCAGCATTTATAAATAATATTGGCGCTTTAGCCCTAATGATGCCAGTTGCGATAAAAATAGCAAGAAAGAATAATAAATCGCCTTCTCTTTTTCTTATGCCTTTAGCATTTGGTTCTTTGCTAGGTGGAATGACAACCTTAGTAGGTACACCACCTAATATTATCATCTCAACTTATAGAGAAGATGCCCTAGGTGAACCTTTTAAAATGTTTGATTTTACACCTGTAGGAGGTATTGTAGCTCTTGCTGGTGTTTTATTTATATTACTTATCGGCTGGCGTTTAATTCCTAAAAGAGATGCTGGTAAATCAGAACAGGATTT
>CAZSSR010000151.1:0-3370 GCA_964609605.1 uncultured Bacillaceae bacterium
ATTCCTTTAATGCATGAAAGCGATAAAGGAATTTGGAGGTAATTCTGATGATAAAAGCAGACAATCATATTTGCAAAGGACAATATTATTTTAGATTTATCTGGGGCTATTATTACGTAGGCGCTAGTATTTACTTTTGCAAAAAAATATATAACTGCTTTTCTAGTGAGGAACATTCAAAATTTAGTTATTGCATATAATGTAATAAACAAAAAATTTTTAAAGACTCATACAAGAGTCTTTTTTTATTTAAAAAAAATTAGGGGTTGAAAAGTATGATTCTTGTTATTAAACATGATATACCAGAGGTTGAACTTAATAAGATTAAAAGAAAAATGGAAGCTCTAGGTTGTACGATAAATGAGTCTGTTGGTCATAATTGTCATTTATTGGGATTAGTTGGTGATACTAGTGGTATAGATCCGAATTTGATACAGTCTAATATTTATGTAGAAAAATTGATTCGTGTTCAGGAACCTTATAAAAAAGTGAATAGGTTATTTCATCCAGATGATACAGAAATAGTTGTGGACGGTAGGATTATCGGCGGCAAAAAATTCACTGTAATTGCAGGTCCTTGTTCTGTCGAGAGCGAAGAGCAAATAGTAGGTATTGCTCAGGAAATAAAAAAAGCAGGAGCTGGATTTCTCAGAGGCGGAGCATTTAAACCTAGAACATCACCTTATAGTTTTCAAGGATTGATGTATGAGGGGCTAGAGTTGCTTAAATTAGCAAAAAAAGAAACGGGACTTCCAATTGTCTCGGAAATAATGTCGCCACTTCATGTTGAAAGATTTTTAGAGGATGTAGATATAATCCAAATTGGTGCACGAAATATGCAAAATTTTGATTTATTAAAAGAAGTAGGAAGAACAAAAAAACCTATTTTATTGAAACGTGGTTTATCTGCCACAATAGAGGAATTACTAATGTCAGCTGAATATATTATGTCTGAAGGTAACGAGAATGTAATTCTTTGTGAAAGAGGGATAAGAACATTTGAAACGTATACTAGAAATACTTTAGACATAAGTGCAATCCCAGCAATAAAAAAACTAAGTCATTTACCTATAATTGTTGATCCAAGTCATGCGGCTGGCATGTGGTGGATGGTAGAACCATTAGCAAAAGCAGCAATAGCTGTTGGAGCTGATGGAGTAATGATTGAAGTTCATAATGATCCATCAAATGCCAAGTCAGACGGACAACAATCTATTAAACCTGAAAAATTTGCAAGTCTAATGGATTCTTTAAAAGAATTAGCGACTGTTTTAGGAAGAGAATTATAAAACCAAGCATTATTTCAGAAGATAATGGCTAAAATGAGGGTGAAAAATAGTTGAAGGAGATTGACTTAAATATAACAATTGTTGGGTTAGGCTTAATTGGCGGGTCTTTTGCAATGGCCTTAAATGAATTAAGCCCAAAAAACATCTGGGGAATTGACATCGATATTAATACTTTAAATTATGCAGAATCGCTTGGAATTATTGATAAGGGCTATTTAGATCCAAAGGTACCTTTATCTAAATCTGATATTGTAATAATCTGTTTATATCCGAACGCAACTATTCAATTTATTAAAAATAACATTGAGTATTTTAAGGATGGCGTTATTATTACTGATACTGCTGGTATTAAGAATAAGGTAATTAATGAAATAGAATTATTTTTACCAAATAACTTAGAATTTATTGGTGGACATCCAATGGCGGGGAAAGAGTATAATGGTATTAGGAATGCGACAAAGGATTTATTTGTAGATGCTAATTACATAATTACCCCTACAAAAAATAATAGTATTTTAAATATAAAAATTATAGAAGATTTGATTATGAAGCTTGGATGTAAAAGAGTTGTCAAGGTTAGCTCAGAGGAACATGATGAAATTATTGCATATACGAGTCAGTTACCACATATTATAGCTAACGCCCTAATTAATAGTGATATAAAAGAGGATGTTAATCTTTTTGAAGGTGGAAGTTTTAATGATGTAACTAGAGTAGCTAATATTAATATTAGTCTATGGTTAGAATTGATTATGGAGAATAAAGAAAATATTATTAAGTCTTTAGATGTTTTTAGTAACAATATAAAAAATATACAAGATGCAATTAGAGATAACGACAATAATAAATTAGAATTAATATTTGAGAATGGTAATTATAAAAAGAAATTGTTGGTAAATAATCGAGATTCTCTTGCAAAAAAGAGGGTGAAAAAATGAGCGATTTAGAGATAATTAGGGAAAAAATTGATCAAATTGATGAAGAACTTGTAAAATTATTTGAGAAACGAATGGAAATTATTTTACAAGTTGCAGAACATAAAGAAAGATATAATAAACCTATTGCTCATGAGGAAAGAGAACAAGAAGTACTTAATAATTGCAAAAAAGTATTAAAAAACAAAAAATATGAGAAAGAATTAGAAGAATTATTTGTATGTTTAATGTCAATTAGTAGAAGGACTCAAGATAAAATTTTAAATATGCATAAAGAGTAATAGTTATATTTTAAAAACCCCTAAAGCAGATTATTCGTATAATCTATTTTAGGGGTTTATGTCTATTTATTGTTCCGTTCTTTGCAAAATAGTTGGTTCATTTGCATATACACGTTTTGGGTAAGCGATATGAATATTATTAGTACGTAAATGTTCAAGTAATATTCTTCTTATCTCGTTTGACATTACCCAATACTCATTATCATTAACAAGACCTACTACAGCATATTTTACTCCAAGCGCATTGTTTTCGACATCAGTTATTCCATAAAAGTGTATGGGCTCTATAATATTTCCGTTAGGATCTTTTAAGAGTTTGTCTGGATATTTCATATTAATTTCAGAACAAGCTTCTTCAATAATTTTATTAACATCAGCAGAAGGATATTCGTAAGATATGGTAACAGAAATGATTGGACGCATTAATTCGCGATTATAATTTGTTAGTTGTTCAATAGAACTATTTAATAAATGCACTTGTTTTCCAGACCATTCTCTAATAATTGTACTTCTTAACCCCATTTCCTCCACAGTGCCAGATATTTCTCCTACTTTTATAAAATCACCTACACTCATCCAATCTTCAAACAGTATAAAAAAACCAGAAATTAAATCTTTAACAAAATTTTGCGCACCAAAACCAACTGCTAACCCCAATATCCCTGCACTTGCCAATATTGGACCTGTTTGAATACCAAGTTCATCTAAAATAATTATTCCTGCAATGATAAGAATTACATATCTTGTTAAAGATAGCAGCAGTGAAATTAGAGTTTCTTGTTTTTTCTTTTCAATTTTTGTTATTCTAAATATTCTTCTTACTAAAACAGTTCTTCCTTTCATTAATAACCAAGTTAAAAAAATA
>CAZSSR010000152.1:0-3355 GCA_964609605.1 uncultured Bacillaceae bacterium
CTATTATTACAAATTTGCAGCACGGAATCATCTAGAGGGTGTATTATCTCCCTGATTGATGTTAATAGATAATCGCTTATTCCATTCAAATATGGAATTGCATGTTCATTTTTATATAAAATAGGCAAACCAGAAGGATTTGCACTAGTCATAATCAATAAATTCAAATCGTTTTCTTCAAAAAGAAGATGATGTAATGGAGTGTAAGCAAGCATAACTCCAAGGGTTTTCATTCTAGGAGCTACTGAAATAGGTATTCCATTATTCTTCCTTTGTTTGAGAACGACAATTGGTGCTTCGGGTGATAACAAAATTTCTTTTTCCTCATTTGATACATAGCATAATTTTTCAACTAACTCTATAGAGTTTGCCATTATCGCAAGAGGTCTATTCGGTCTATTTTTTCGATTCCTTAATTTAGAAATAGCTGAATCATTATACGCATCACACGCTAAATGATATCCTCCAATTCCTTTTATTGCAATTATATAACCATCAATTAAAAGCTTTTTTGTTAGTTCAATGGCTTCGTTTCCTTTTGCTAATTCATTGCTATTCATTTCTAACAATAATACCTCTGGACCACAAGTATCACATGCAATTGGTTGTGCATGGTGACGACGATTTAAAGGGTCACTATACTCGGTTGCACACTTAACACACATGTTGAAATCTTTCATAGTTGTATAAGAGCGATCGTAGGGCAATTGGTCAATTATAGTATATCGAGGTCCACATTGAGTACAGTTAATAAAAGGATATAAATATCTAAAATTTGTAGTGTCTTTCATTTCAGCTATACAATCAGCACATACAGCTGAATCTACAGGTATCACTAAAGATGATTTTCCTGTTCTATCACTAGGAATTATTAAAAAATCTTTATAATTACTTATTGTAATATCTTTTACATTTATTTCATCTACCCTAGCCAATCTTGGTGAATTAGTTTTTATTTCGTAAATCATGCTTTCTATATTACTAATATCACTTTCAGCAATTATAAAAACACCATCCATATTATTTTGGACAGTTCCTGTAATATTATATTTTTTGGCTAATGAAAAAATAAACGGACGAAATCCAACTCCTTGAACTCGTCCAATTACAATTATTTTTACTGCTCTATGCATTTTTTATAAGCACTCCTTAACCATTTAAACCATTCATCTATTCCTTCACCAGTTTTAGCTGATATACTAATCAATTTTGAATTAGGATTAATCCCTTCTAAATCACTGATAGCATCTTCAACACTAAAATCTACGTAAGGTAACAAATCAATTTTATTTAATAAGACTAATTCAGTTCTATTAAACATAGTTGGATATTTAGGAATTTTATCATTGCCCTCAGGTACACTAAGAACAGCAATTTTATGATTCTGTCCTAAATCATAACCCGATGGACATACTAGGTTACCAACATTTTCAATAAATAAAATATCTATATTATCTAGTTCAAATTCAGGTAAGGTTTTTGCAATCATGCGTGCATCTAAGTGACAACCACCATTAGTGTTTATCTGAATTGCTTGAGCTCCCAAAGCGCGTATTCTATCTGCATCCTTTTCGGTCGCAAGATCACCTTCTATTACCCCTATACGAAATTCACTTGAAAGTATTTCAATTGTTTTTTCTAATAATGTAGTTTTGCCAGCACCTGGTGAACTCATAAGGTTAATAACTAATGTTTTACTGTTACTGAATTTGTCTCTGTTATAATCAGCAGCCATATTGTTATCTGACAAAACATCTTTTTCTAGTTTAATTTTCATATAAACACCTCTTATATACCATTATAAGAATTCACTATAAATGTTTCACCTTCAATAATCTTACCACTTGGAAAATGACAATTCGGGCAAATTGCTAACAATTGGTCAGGTTCATACTCTAAATTACATAGTGTACAAATCGCCTTTGCCTTTTCATTAATGATTATTAGTTTAGTTTCACTATCAATGAATTCTATATTTTGCGTTTTATAAATATCTAATGCCATTATTAATGCATCTGGTAATGCATTACTTAAATCACCAACTATTAATTCTATTTCAGTTACTTTTTTAATATTTTTTGTCTTAAGATCATCTTTAATTAAATTAAGAATGTCACCCATTAACCCAATTTCGTGCATATATTAAACCATCCTTAATAACTTTATAGTTTATACAAACCAATTATCCATGTGTTATTTTGTTTTTTAAGTGAAAAATATTTTAAGTCTGAATTATTTTCTTCTTGTTTAACATAATATTCTTTATCACATTTAAAACACTTGAATTTTTCTTCATAAGATATCCAATTCAAGATGCTTTGACATTCTGGGCACGTTTTTTCTACTGCCTTGAAATTTTCCCCATTAAAAAAAACAACAATATTCTGATTATTGATATAAAGTTCCTTAATTCCACTAAAATTATCTTGATCAATAACTCCAATGGAATACCACTCTACACCAATAACTTCGTCAACTATATCATCAATTTTATATATATCATCTTCAATAATGGGGAAAAAAATTTCTTTAGCAGTTTTCTTTAAATCATTTTTAACTTCTATGAAAAAATCAAATCTTGTTATTTTCTTTTCATCCATATTTCCACCTGATTTACAACTAATTCGACTAATTCAGGAATCTTTTTAGCAACACATTCTGTTACTTCAAAACCAACCTCAAGAGATTCTGGTTGTATTCCAATCAAATACATTTCTTCTGGTAAGCTATCACGTAGATATGCAGCATTTACTATATCTTGTAAACCCATTTGATGAACAGACATTTTAACTCCAAAATATCTTGGTACTTCATCATCCTTAAGTACAATAACAGTACCTGGCTCTTTACCGGCATTAATAGCATCTAAAAATATTAAATAATCAGATTCTTCTACTGGTTGAAGCAATTTAATACCATCGGTAGCACCTTCAATTATCTCTAAATTTTCAGATTCAGGAAGTACTTTCCTCAGATACTCGAGTAAATGAACGCCAACACCCTCATCTGTAAAGAGGGTGTTGCCGATTCCAATTATTTTAATATTTTTTGTAATTCCTTCTTGTTGTGTTTTATTCATTTACTTATGATCTCCTTTAAAGTTTTTAGAGACCTTTTTATATCCTGTAAAAATTGAAGTTACACCCGAATCAAAGACTGTGGAAGCAATTAAACAAGCAGTTTATTTTGTAGCAAAACCAGAGAAGAAAAAATTATTGGTGCATTTGCTGAAGACAGAAAAGATTGAATCAGCACTTGTCTTTACACGAACTAAACATAGTGCAAATTTAGTAGCAAAATATTTAAATGAAGCCAAAATTCACGCAGAAGCAATTCACAGTAACAAGTCACAAAG
>CAZSSR010000153.1:0-3334 GCA_964609605.1 uncultured Bacillaceae bacterium
TATTTTAGAGCTTTTTTAAAGATAGAATAATTTGTCGAAATTAACCAAAAAAGAAGGAATAATCTAGGAGTTTGGTGAATTATTACATTTAATTAAGAAAGATTGAAAGAAGGTGATCTTATTAGTAAGCGCGGGAACATGATTAAGATGGTAACTTTACTTCAAAGTAGAGGGAGGATGAATTTAAGAGAATTATCTGAAGAATTGGAAGTTAGCGAAAGACAGATAAGAACATATAGGAATGACCTAGAAATGGGTGGAATATTTATAACTTCTAATAGGGGCAAATATGGCGGGTATCAACTCGAAAGCTCATATTTAAATTATATCAATCTTACTCTTAATGAAGTAGCTATATTGAATAATGTTAAGGAACAGTTAAAGTATGATAAAAATATGTATGCTTTAGAATTAGAAAGTATATATCATAAAGTAAATTCTGTTTATAAACAGAAAAAAGGAATTGAAGGATATGCTAATTATTTTGTAGTTGAAAACAAGGCAAATGCATATGAAGATGAAGTAAAACAGAAATACTATGATATCAATATGGCTATAGTAACTAAAAAGAAAATAAAAATTGAATATAAGTCAATAAATTCAGGAATTAGCGAAAGAATTGTAAGACCATATGGAATGTATACATATAAAGGTGATTTATATTTTATGGGTTATTGCGAAAAAAGAGAAGATATTTTGGATTTTAAAATATGTAGAATATTGTCAATGTCAATAACGAACGAGAACTTTGAGATACCTAAAGATTTTTCTTTAGAAAAATACTATATCAATTGTATTGGAATATTTAAAGAAGAAGAAATAGATATCAAATTAAAAGTTAAACATCCTTTCTCTGTAATAATTAGTGAAAAAATATGGGTAGATAATCAGAAGATTAAAGACGTAGATGACAATACCATTATTTTTGAAGCAACCATGCGCGGATATACAGAGATAAAGAGCTGGATTCTAAGCATGGGTCATTATGTAGAAGTGTTATCTCCTAAAAGATTAATAGATGACATTAAGAAAGAAATAAATGATATACAAGAAATGTATTAATTTTTACATTGCTACATCTTTGGTTCCGCAATGGGTGGTATAATTTATGGGAATATGATTAATCGGAGGAATGTATCTAGTGGAATATTATGCTCATACGTCTGATAATCCTAACAAAACATGGCAAACAATTGCTAACCATTTAGAGAATACAGCTAATATTGCTGGGTCTTTTGCTTCAAAATTTAATGCCAGAGATTTTGGGTATATATGTGGGATGCTTCATGATATAGGAAAGTATTCACAAGAGTTCCAAAAAAAAATTCGTGGTGAAATATTGATGGTTGATCATTCAACAGCTGGGGCACAAGAAGTTATGAGTTTATATGGTGAAAAACAGGGGAAACTTATGGCTTATTGTATCGCAGGACACCATAGTGGGTTACCTAATTATGGCACAGCAGCGTCATTTGAAGGGACTTTATCTGCTAGATTTAGAAAAGATATAGAAGATTATAGTGAATTTTATAAAGATATAAATTTGAGCTCTTATAATTTTTTACTCGATTTACCTATTAGGTCTATTGATAATGATCACCTAGGTTTTACGCTTTCCTTTTTTATTAGAATGGTGTATTCCTGTTTAGTAGATGCTGATTTTTTAGATACGGAGAATTATATGTCAGATGTTATAAAATTGCGTGGAAATAATAGTACTATGTATCAATTAAATAATATATTTACAAATTTTTTAGCAAATTTAAATTATGAAAATTCAAAAATAAATATAAAACGTAGTGAAATTTTAAAACGTTGTTTACATATTTCAGAGAATGAAAAAGGATTATTTACACTTACTGTTCCTACTGGGGGAGGGAAAACATATTCTTCTCTTGCATTTGCATTAAATCATGCAAATATACACAACCTTGAGAGAATTATTTATGTAATACCTTACACAAGTATTATTGAACAAAATGCAAAAGTATTTAAAGATGCTTTAGGAAATGAAAATGTTCTAGAACATCATAGCAATTTTCAATTTGATAAAGAAAATTTTGAAAACATTAGATCGACTAGTGAAAAATTAAAACATGCATCAGAAAATTGGGATATTCCAATAGTGGTTACGACAAATGTACAGTTTTTTGAATCTCTGTTTTCAAATAGAAGTTCTAAATGCAGAAAAGTTCATAATATGGCAAAGAGTGTTATTATTTTTGACGAGGTACAAATGTTACCTATTGATTATCTAAAGCCATGTCTTTTAGCTGTGTCCGAGTTAGTTAAAAATTATGGTTCAACTGCAATTTTATGCACAGCAACACAACCATCAATAAATGAATTACTTCCTCCTTCAATTAAATTACTCGAAATCATGGAAGATCCAAAGAAGTTATACAGCGATTTTAAAAAAGTAAAGGTTATTAATAAAGGAGAGATGGATGATGACACTCTTGCAGACGAATTAAATGAACATGAGCAGGTATTATGCATAGTGAGCACAAGAAAACATGCAAAAGAAATCTACAATAGATTGCTAGATGAAAATGTTTTTCATTTAAGCACATTAATGTGCCCAATTCATAGACGAGATGTCCTAGAAGAAATTAAATTACGATTAAAAAATAAAAAAACTTGTAAGGTAGTATCTACACAGCTTATTGAAGCAGGTGTTGATATTGACTTTCCTGTTGTTTACCGTTCTATTGCAGGCATTGATTCTATTGTACAATCTGCTGGAAGATGTAATCGTGAGGGATATTTACCTGTTGGATACGTTTATGTCTATAAACCTAATTCTGAGTATGCGAAGTTAAGAGGATATTTAGAACGAACTGCGAAGATTGCGGATATGGTATTCAGAAAATATGATGATCCTATTTCATTAGAGGCAATAGATTATTATTTTAAGATGTTATATGACATTGAAGGTGAAGAAACGTTAGATAAAAAAAGTGTGATAGATTGTTTTGAGGAAAGAAGAAGTGGATTGGAATTTGACTTTAAAGATGCTGCGGAAAAATTCAAACTAATTGATAGCAATACATATTCTATTGTAATTCCTTATAATGATGATGTAAAAAAGCTTATTAATGAAGCCCAATTTAGCAAATTTCCACGCAGTGTAGCAAGAAAAATGCAGCCATATACCGTTTCTATATATGAATATGAATATAAAACATTAGTTAAAAATGCTGCATTAAAATTAATTAATGATAGTTTTATAATTCTTGATAATTTTGAAAAGTATTACGATAAAAACACAGGCCTTATTATACCAAAAGATACTTATGGTGAAGGTATATTTGTATAAAGAAAGGAGGAGATA
>CAZSSR010000154.1:0-3275 GCA_964609605.1 uncultured Bacillaceae bacterium
CCTTTAGAGTTGAAAAAGGGGAAATACATTCATTATTAGGAGAGAACGGTGCTGGAAAATCTACCTTAATGAATATATTATATGGTCTTTATCAAGCAGAAGAAGGACAAATATACATTAATGGAAAAGAAGTAAAGATAACCGACCCAAATATAGCTAATGAGCTTGGGATAGGGATGGTCCATCAGCATTTTATGTTAGTTCAAAACTTTACAGTTACTGAAAATATTATTTTAGGTTGTGAACCAAGAAATAAATTAAAGATTGATTATAATCTTGCACGTAAGCAAGTAGTTGAATTATCAAATAAATATGGTTTAAAAGTTGATCCGGATGCTAAGATTGAAGATATATCAGTTGGAATGCAACAAAGAGTTGAAATATTAAAAACACTATATCGAGGAGCAGAAATCATTATATTTGATGAGCCTACAGCAGTGTTAATCCCTCAGGAAATAGAAGAATTGGTGGAAATAATGCGCAACCTTGTAAATGAAGGAAAGTCCATAATTCTTATTACTCATAAATTAAAGGAAATAATGACTATAGCTAATACAGTAACG
Source organism: uncultured Bacillaceae bacterium (assembly GCA_964609605.1). GTDB lineage: Bacteria > Bacillota > Bacilli > Tepidibacillales > Tepidibacillaceae > CAZSSR01. Next base: position 564 of record CAZSSR010000154.1, read on the forward strand.
ATTATTAGACGAGGGAAGGTTATTGATAGTATACCTGTTTCTGACACAAACCCAGATGAATTAGCTGAAAAAATGGTTGGACGTGAAGTATCGTTTGCTGTTAGCAAGATACCTGCAGTTCCAAAGGAAATTGTACTAAAAGTAGAAGATGTTAAAGCTAAAAATAATCGCGGACTTGAAGCTTTACGTGGTATTTCTTTTGAAGTCAGAGCAGGGGAGATATTAGGTATTGCTGGTGTTGACGGAAATGGGCAAACTGAGTTAATTGAAGTTATAACAGGTCTTAGAAAAACAGATAAAGGGAATATCTATTTGAAGGGTAAAAATATAACTAATTCATCTATAAGGGCTATTTCTGAATATGGACTTTCACATATACCTGAAGATAGACACAAAAGAGGTTTGATTTTAGATTTTTCAATTGGTGAGAATATGGTATTAGAAACTTACTTTCATGAAGAGTTTCGTACTTTTAAAAGGTTAGGATTTATTAACTATAATAAGATTAACAGCTTTGCTAAAAGATTAATAAAAGAATTCGATGTGAGAACACCAAGTGTAAATACTTTAGCTAAATCTTTATCTGGTGGTAATCAACAAAAAGCTGTTGTTGCTAGAGAAGTTGATAAAAACCCGGATTTGTTAATTGCAGCACAGCCAACAAGGGGATTGGACGTTGGTGCAGTCGAATTTATTCATAAGAGAATAGTAGAACAAAGAGATAAAGGAAAAGCCGTGCTTTTATTATCTCTTGAACTAGATGAAATCATCTCAGTTTCAGATCGAATTGCTGTTATATATGAAGGAAAAATTGTCGGAATTGTAGATCCAAAAAGCACAACTGAAAAAGAACTGGGTAAAATGATGGCAGGAGCTTTGATATTGGAGGTTGTTAAGGATAATGAATAAATTTATCAAGATATTTACAAATGAATCCTTTATAATTTCTTTGATTGCAATACTGCTGGGCTTAATATTTGGAGCTCTTGTAATGCTTATAGGTGGGTACAATCCTATTCTTGCTTATTCGGCATTAATTAATAAGGTATTTGGTGATGTATATAATTTTGGAGAAACAATAAGGCAGATAACTCCTTTAATTTTTACTGGTTTGTCGGTAGCATTTGCTTTTAGAACCGGTTTGTTTAATATAGGAGCTGAGGGTCAGTTTGTAATGGGTTCTTTAGGTGCCGTTATAATAGGTACCCAATTCTCTTTACCTTGGTATATTCATGCTCCATTTGCTATATTAGTTGGTGCTCTATTTGGGGGATTGTGGGCCCTGATTGCAGGATATCTAAAAGCAAAACGTGGAGTGCATGAGGTAATTTCAACAATAATGTTGAATTATATTGCTCTATATTTAAGTAATTATATAATATCTAGTTTTTTGACATCACCAGGACAACAGCGTTCCGATAAAGTCTACGATTCTGCACTGATAACTATGCAATGGCTACGACCGTTTTTTGATAACGCTAGAATACATTGGGGTACTGTCATTGGATTAGTAGCCGCCTTCTTATTCTACTTAATACTATGGAAAACTAAACAAGGTTATGAGCTAAGGTCAGTTGGTTTTAATCCTTATGCAGCAGAATATGCTGGAATTAATGTTAAGAATAATATAATAAAAGCAATGTTTATAAGTGGCATATTTGCTGGCTTAGGGGGAGCTGTTGAAGTTTTAGGGGTATTTAAATACCAGGCAATTTCAGCCGCTTTACCTGGTTATGGATTTGATGGTATAGCAGTTGCATTAATAGGCAGTAATACAGCTATAGGAGTGGTTCTTGCAGCAATATTATTTGGTATATTAAAATTTGGTGCTGCTGGTATGAAATATGTTGCAGGTGTACCAATTGAAGTAATAGGGATTGTAATAGCATCTGTCATTTTCTTTGTGGCAGCAAATGGAATTGTTAAAAATATTATAAAACCCTTTAAAAAGAAGAAGAAAAAGGAGATGCTGTAAATATGGATATTTTTGCAATAATGAGCGATTTACTTCATAATACATTTGTATTTTCTACAGCTTTAATATTTGCAGCATTAGGTGGTCTTTTTTCCGAAAGATCGGGTATTGTAAACATTGCTCTAGAAGGCTTAATGATTATGGGAGCTTGTACTGCTGCAGTTGTAACATACTTTACTGGCTCGCCATGGATTGGTTTTGCAGTAGCAATAATTGTAGGAACGTTATTTTCATTATTACATGCCGTTGCTTCTATTAATTTTAATGCAGATCAGGTTGTAAGTGGTGTTGCATTAAATTTTTTAGCTGCCGGTTTATCTATTTATATCGTCAAAATATTATTTGACGGTTCTGGTCAGACAAAAACTCTTTCGACTGTATTTAGTAAATGGGAGATGCCTCTCCTTTCTGATATACGTTATATTGGGAAAGGCCTATTTACTGCATATCCTACAACATACCTAGCATTATTATTAGTTTTTGTTACTTATTTTGTAGTATATAAAACTCCATTTGGCTTAAGACTTAGATCTTGTGGTGAACATCCAGAAGCTGCTGATGCAATGGGTATCAATGTATATAAGATGAGATATATAGGGGTAATGTTAAGTGGTGCTCTTGCTGCAATGGGTGGAGCTACACTAACATTAACAACAACTAGCAATTTTTCGCATAATACTATTTCTGGACAAGGATTTATTGCTTTAGCTGTTTTAATTTTTGGAAAATGGAATCCT
>CAZSSR010000155.1:0-3225 GCA_964609605.1 uncultured Bacillaceae bacterium
AACATAATCCTCGAAAGTTCTCCACCCGATGCAATTTTATTTAATGGTTTCAATGGTTCACCTAAATTTGGCGATATTAAAAAATTTACTTTATCTAAACCTAATTGTGTAATATTGTAATTCTTACCATTGTAATCGATACCATCTACTTCATCTTGAAAACTAATATCAATCTTAATTTTTGTATTATTCATCTGCAAATCTACTAATTCTTTTTCAATTAGTTCAGATAATTCATTTGCAATAAGATTTCTTATTTTTGAGATTTCTAAAGCTTCTGCAAGAACCTGTTTGGTGGTTTCCATTAAATCAGCCTTAATTTTACTAAGATGTATATCTTTATTTTGAATCGTATCCAATTCATTTATACTTTCCTTTAAATAAGTAAGAATGGACTCAATAGAATCACCATATTTTCTTTTTAAATAATAAATAATAGATAAACGTTCTTCAATTGAGTTAATTTCATTCACATCATATTCAGCAAATTTTGCTTTATCATTTAATTCTGAAGAAATTTCTTTTAATTGATAAAACATTGAAGAAACATCATCGAATATTTTTTTTATATTGTCGTCAAATATTGTTACCTGTTCTAGATAATGCAAAGTTTGTGATAGAAGATCTGTAACTCCATTTTCTTGTGACAAGTTCTCATATGAATTATTTAAAGCATTGGAAATCTTTTCGGAATGTTTAATTATATTTTTTTGTTTAATTAAATCTTCTTCTTCACCACTATGTAAATTAGCTTGATTTATTTCTTGTATTTGATATTGCAATAAATCAATTTTCTGAGCAATTTTTCTTTCATCTTCTGATAATAAATATATTTCCTTTTTTAAAGAAATATATTGATCGTATTTAACCTTATAGTTTTCTTTCTTTTTAGCTAAAGGTATTTCCCCATATGCATCCAATAGTATCATCTGTTTATCGTTATGCAATAACTGTTGATGCTGAAGCTGACTATATAATTGAATAATCCATTGCCCTACCTCTTTTAAAACAGCCAGAGTAACGACTTGTCCATTTATTCTACAAATACTTTTACCATTAGTAAACAATTCTCTTTTAAAAAATAACATTTCATCAACAGAAAAATCTACTTCCAGTTCAGTCAATATATTATAGACAGGATGGCCTTTTGGCATATCAAACAATGCTTCTATTTCAGCTTTTTCTGCATTAGTTCGAATATATTCTAATGAACCTCTTCCACCAATAATTAACTGAATAGCATCAATTATTATTGATTTTCCTGCTCCAGTTTCCCCAGTTAAGATATTTAACCCTCTGTTAAAATTGATTTTTAGTTTTTCTATAATTGCAAACTCTTTAATAGTAAGCTCTACCAACATAATATCACCACATTATAACAATTCTAATAGTTTCTTTGATATTTCTTTTGAACCACTTTTAGTACGACAAATTAATAAACAAGTATCATCACCGCTAATATTACCCATAATTTCTGGCCATCCCAAATTATCAATAATTACGCCAATCGAATTGGCATTGCCCGGCAAGGTTTTTAAAACAATTAAATTATCTGTCGAGTCTATTCCAATAAAACTATCCCTAAGTGCCCTTTTTAGCTTTTGTAGTGGATTATGTCTCTGATCTGCAGGTAAAGAATATTTATATTTCCCATCTTCTAAAGGCACCTTAACAAGATGTAATTCTTTAATATCTCGTGATACAGTGGCTTGAGTAACATTAAATCCGGCGTATTTTAAAAGATCAACTAATTCTTCCTGTGTATCAATATTATTATTAGTTATAATTTCCCTGATTTTTAAATGCCTTTTTGTTTTCATAATAACCTCCCGAAACGAATTCTTTGTATAATTATACATTTATTTTTTATTAAAGAAAGCTGTATTTGTTAAAAAAACAAAAAAACAACTTCCCTAACATGTAGTTAGTAACAAAGTTGTCATATTTTGTGTGCTTGTTCAATAGTTTCATCAATTATTTTATAATAATTATCTTTTTCTTTATCATAATGTTTATTTTTAAGATAAATTAAAAATTCAAGATTCCCTTTCCCACCTTTTATCGGTGAATAAGTGATATTAACAACCTCATATCCATTTTCTATAACAAAATTAACCATTGAATTCAAAACCTCTTTATGAATATTAGGATCTTTTATAATTCCTTTTTTTCCTACCTTCTCTTTGCCCGCTTCAAATTGAGGTTTTATCAAAGCAATTACTTCTCCACCTTCATCTAATATTATTAATAAATGTCTCAAAATTGTTTTTAATGAAATAAAAGATACATCTATTGTTACAAAATCAGGTTTGCTATATTTAAAATCTTCTTTCTTTACATAACGAAAATTAGTTCTCTCCATTACATGAACTCGCTCATCCTGTCTTAAATTCCAAGCTAATTGTCCATAACCAACGTCTACTGCATAAACTTCCTTTGCACCATATTGTAATGCGCAATCAGTAAATCCACCTGTTGATGCACCTATATCAATAACTACCTTATCCTTCAAAGTAATCGAAAATGTTTCAATGGCTTTTAAAAGCTTTAATCCTCCCCTTGAAACAAAAGGATGTAAATCTCCCTTTAAAACAATGTCAGAATCTATCGGTATTTTTGTTCCAGGCTTATCAATTATTTCATCGTTGACTTTAACTAATCCAGCCATAATAGATCTTTTAGCTTGTTCTCTAGAAGCAATCAGTCCATTATTTACAAGTAATATATCTATTCTTTCCTTCTTTGCCATATTAAATCCTTTTCTTATGTTTTTTATCTATTATTTTAACTTTATTAATTATATTATCAACTGATAAGCCAATAAAATCTCTTAACTCAGTAATATTACCATGGGTTACAAATTTATCAGGTATACCAATAATTTCAACATCTATATCAATGTCATTCATTGCATAAAACTCTAAAATTGAGCTACCGAAACCCCCCAATTCAACACCTTCTTCAATTGTCAAAATCTTATATCCATCCTTTGCTAAATTTAATAAAAGTTCAGCATCTAATGGTTTAACAAATCTCGAATTTACTATTTTAGGATAAATGCCTATACCTTTTAATTCATCCGCTGCTTTCTCTGCTAATTGAATCATTGGACCCAAAGCTAAGATTGCTATTTTTTCTCCCTCTCTAACAGTCTCATATTTACCAATTGGAATTTCTTTAAACCGTTCGTCTAAATCAACACCAAACCCAAACACACCCAACACA
>CAZSSR010000156.1:0-3223 GCA_964609605.1 uncultured Bacillaceae bacterium
ATCGCCTTATCACTTACCATCTCTGTAGTAACTAACCCAGTCCCAAAATTTCGCGCAATTATTCTGAAAGCCTTGTTATTTACCCCTGCCATTGGTGCCAAAATTACATTATTATCTAACTTAACATTCCCTATAAGCATACATTTCTCCTAATTTCTATTAAACCTGTTTATATAATTTAATATCTTTTATATTTTGTTTTTTAAGTTCTATTAATTCATTTATTGAGTTAACTTCACCAGGTATTTTCCCTTTATATATCTCAGATAATGGTATTAAAGCAAATAGACGCTGTTTTAAAAATGGATGTGGTATTTTTAATATCTCTTCATCCATAATTACGTCGCCATATAATAAAATATCAATATCTATTGTTCGAGGACCCCAACGAATTGATCTTATTCTTTCATATTTAGCTTCTACTTTATTAATATAACTTAATAAATCTTTTGGCTGTAGTGATGTGCTAACCTCTATAACCATATTTAAAAATTTAGCTTGTTCTGTAAAACCAAATGGCTCTGTTTCATAAATAGATGATTGATTTACTATATCTATATCTTTAATCTCCTGTAAAGATATTAATGCCATCTCTAAATATTTATTTCGATTCCCTATATTTGAACCTAAGCTCAAAAAAACTTTATCCATTTATATACTTCCTCTTCTTATTTCAACAGCAATACTTTTTAAATACCCATGTATTGGCGGATTAAGTTTTCTTACTCGAATAAGAATTCCATCCAGCGTAAATTGTCTTAATAATTCTTTGGCTATATTCTCAGCAATCGCTTCTAATAATTTCATGTTAGTCCCCATAACTATTCCATTAACTACATCGTACACTTTAGCATAGTTAATCGTATCTTCCAAATTATCGCTCTCACCCGCTTTTCGTAAGTTTAAGGACATCTCTAAATCCACTTCAAATTTTTGTCCTAATCTATTCTCTTCCTCAAAGACGCCATGATAAGCATAAAATTGCATTTTTTCAAAAATAATTTTATCCATTCTTTCACCTCGTAGATGATGGATATATCATTTTATCCATCATATTACACGCTCTCTTAATCTGTTTTACATCGTGAACCCTAACAATTTTACAACCTTTTGTTATTCCATAACAAACCGTTGCAATAGTTCCTTCTACTCTCTCGTCAACATTTAGATTTAAAGTATTTCCAATTAACGATTTTCTTGATGTCCCCAAAAGTACAGGATATCCCAATGCTACTATTTCATCTAATCTATTCATTACCACTAAATTATCCTCATAAGATTTTGCAAAACCTATGCCTGGGTCAATAATGATTTTACTTCTATTTATCCCTGAATCCAACGCTATAGCTATACTATTTCGTAAATCCGAAATTATCTCATCCATTATTGAAATATATTTATCTATTTCACGATTATGCATTAAAATCACAGGTGCTTCTAATTCTGCCGCAACACCCGCCATATTTCTATCCCTTTTTAATCCCCATACATCATTAATTAAATGTGCTCCAGCTTTTATTGCTTGTTTTGCTACTTCAGCTTTATATGTATCAACAGAGATTGGAACTGATATTTCCTGAGCTAATTTTTCAATTATTGGTAGAATTCTTCTTAATTCTTCACTGTCTGATAACGATGAATGGCCTGGCCTTGTTGACTCCCCACCAACATCTATTATGTCAGCTCCTTCGTTAACCATCTTTAGTGCATACTCGACTGCATCATCTATATTAGTATACTTACCGCCATCTGAAAAAGAATCTGGTGTAATATTTAATATACCCATTACTAAGGTTTTTTCACCTATAATCAAAGGCTTACCCTTACAATCAATTAATCTTATATTATGTATTTCATCTCTACTATTTATAACATCTATAATCTCGTTAGCAATACCCTTTAAACCAAATGGTTGTAATTTTAGTTTTTGTATTACATCAGTAAACTGTTTAATTGTACCAATTAGTAATATATCTGAAATTTCTTTGTTTAACATAGAAACATCTCTATGTAATACAGCCTCTCCATTTTTTGAAAGCATCTCTTGTTTTAAAATAATAGCTGCTTTTTGAGAAACCTGCTGTACTTTAATAACTAATAGCTCACCTTTAGGTAACATTAAATTAATTCCAGCTAAATCAGCGCCAATTGTCTTCATCTCTTTTTCTAATTGTTCTTTTTTATTTATACACAATAGATGTGTATTATGTTTCAAACATATCACCCCTTTCATTTTTTATAATACTATTTCTAATTGCTATTTTATATTCCTTATTTAATAATTGCGTAATTCCATAACTATTAAATTTATAATCTATTTTCTCAAATCTCTTAATGGGTACTATTCCTTGTATTGAACTTGATATAAAAATTTCATCCACATCATAAATATCTTTATATTTATAAAAACCTTCTTCATAAATTATATTATTTTTTTCACATAGATAAATAATATATTCCCTTGTAATTCCATTTAAAATCCCCAACTTTAAAGAAGGTGTATACAATTTTTTCTTTCTTACAAAGAAAATATTACTTACAATACCTTCTGCAATATATCCTTCATTCGTTATAAAAATACCCTCGGTATTTTCTAAATGTTTAATTTCCTGTTTTGCTATAACGTTATTTAAAAAGCTTATAGACTTCAATCCAATATTAGATCCAAGTGAATTGTATTTAGTCTTTAATAAAGTAGCATTCTTTACTGATAATATATCTTTTTCTAATGGTTCTAATGATTTTATCTGCCATATAAAAGCTGGTTCTTTATATTCCTCTGTTGGAAGACCTAACGGAGCAATCCCCGCACTAACTGTAATTCTAACATAAGCATTATCTAATTTGTTAGCCTTTAATAAATCATTTAATAATCTAAGCATTTTTGGGTAGTCTGTTTTTTTATTTATACCGATAATTTTTAAACCTTTTTGAAGTCTTTCTAGATGCTCTTTAAATAAAAACGGAGTATTATTATAAACCCTAAATGTTTCAAATAATCCTACTCCATATAAAAACCCATGGTCTTTCACTGATATTTTCAATTCATCATCTTTTATAAATTGTTCATTATATAACCAAATCATATACACTTCGCCTTTATTTGAGATAAATAATTAATTAATATTTCTTTACCGCTAGCAGTTAATATAGACTCTGGATGAAATTGAACTCCTTCTATAACATACTCCTTATGTCTTAACCCCATAATTTCTCCATTTTC
>CAZSSR010000157.1:0-2276 GCA_964609605.1 uncultured Bacillaceae bacterium
ATCAAGAACAAATTCAATAAAGCCGTAAATGCTGCATAATAGGACATCATTTGAGAATAGTTAACCTGTTGCTCTTGAATCCTATAAAATAACCTCGGTACTGTAAAGATAAAAGACACCGACAAAATTAACATTACCAAGTCTAACCATTTAACCATAGGCGCAATTGTCCTTTTGCGAGCATAATAAATTCCAATCAGTGCAGACGGAAAGCTGAACACAATAAATTGTCTATACATGGGAGAACTTGTGTAATTACCGGCTAATCCAATAAATGCAAATATCAATAGTATGGTCAAAGATAAATAAAAACGAATTGGGGCTTTGGGCGAAGCAAAGAAATCCATGACAAAAATAAAAATACTTATTACTGAAACAATAACACTAATGTTCTTATATAGACTGCTGTCAGCACTCCCTGTATACGAGATACCTAATATAGCAATTGTAGAAAAAAATAATGAGCTAAAGAAAAGTGTAGCTGTATATATAAAGTCCTTCACTGTTTTTTTATTTAGATTCATTCATTTTTTTGTAGTATTTCTCGCATTCAACATTACACTTGCAATCATGATTCTTGATTTGCATCTTGCAACAAATCATCACTAACATCAAGTGTCGCATCATGGCCAGCCATAAGTGCACCCATACGAGATTTATTCATATAGAAATCCATGGTTTCATGTTTCGTGAAAAAAAGTTCTGTCAAAAGCAGACCAACGTAACTTAGCCTGATTACAGCAATCTTTATTTTTCATATACTAACTTATGTCTTATTAATCAATGAGGCCTGAAAGTTAATACATAATTGTATCGCCAACAGCAGGACGTATACGCCAATTTGAAATATCCTGATATCCCTCAAAAAAGGATTTGTCTTTTTTTGAAACCAAATTAATGACCATATTTTCTTTACCAACTTTCACCATACCCATTCTCCTAAAACAATTTGCAAGGGTAGTATTTTCAGTACAGCATGTTATTGCATCAACCTCGCTATCAAAATATTTGGTTGCAATAAGCATTATTTGACTTTCTGATAGAACTGAACTATCTGCTGTTCCCCATTCAACAATGGACCCAAGTGTTATATTTTTATATTGTTTCATAGTATTACAAAACTGAGTCTTTGTCATAAAGAATCCAATAGCCTTATTGTTTTTATCTTTTATTAAATATAAATTTTTCTGAAGTTTAGATTCATTTTTAAACTTATAGTCTAATGACCATTGAAACCAATCTTTACTATGATACTCTTTGTATTTATGGGAATCAGCCATGAAAATATCTTCAATTTCTTGAGGTACTATTCTGATTTCTTGCACATTAAATTTATTGGTTTTCCATCGTCTTAAAAAAGAAATATAAGATGATTGAATGAACAACAATAAGTTGCCCACAGCACTATATATCCTTAATGGAAATTTATGAATGTGTAGCTTACCTTTTATAAAAGCTTGGCTTTTTTGCAATAAAAGGTAACGAGGCAAAACAAATTCAGTTGCTCCAAAAAATTTATGAATCTTATAAGCCATTGGCGTCATTCCACCTGCAATAAACATTCTAGCTTTCTTATTGTATACGTTTGCTGTTAAATCGATTCCTAATGTTGCATACTTTCTATATTCAGGATATACTTCTAATAATGAGCCAGTAGCAGACCTGAATAAGGCTTTATTATAAATAAAATAAAGTGGGAAATAATATACTCTCCCGCCTATTGAATTATTTACAATTCCAATACCTTGTACAATTTCGTCATCTTCTACTAAAAAAGGGTTTGCCAAAAGACATTGTTCCCTATAAGACTCAGATGTTAAAACAGAATATGGATCATCGAATGGTGGGCATTGTTTATCTTGAATGTCTTTCTTGGTCCTAAAGTATACGTATTCTACTTCCATATTATTTATACACTTAAATATTTAGCACAAAGATTTTTACTTCAATTATTTCTCAAAACGATAACATCAAAAAGCTATTATGCCAATAATACTTATCTGTCTTTTATTTATGTCACCCAATTAGCTAATATTCACGGGATCGGTGATATGTCAAAAATTTTCTTTTAGAAATATTGTCTATTATGTCGGTTGGTAAACTCATCCATATATTTTTGTTAATATGTATCATCAACATGATGAAATTTATTTTGAAGATACCTCATATGACATAATAATATTATCCTTATTCTTTTAAAAAACAAAATATTATAGCTGTTTATAATTGATTAGTTGAAAATCTTTGAACAATTCTTTATAATCAGTTTTAAGAAT
>CAZSSR010000157.1:2286-3207 GCA_964609605.1 uncultured Bacillaceae bacterium
TAGTGCCATCCATCCTAATTCCATCTGTATATTGCTTAACAAATGAGGAAAACCCATCAAACCAGTCGACACTTTGATATCCTTTTATTTGAACCTTCATCCATTTATTCCAAAGTTGACGAATATAAAAACTAAGAGACCTTTGTTCATAATAATTACGTGGACGGCGCATTTTTTTAATGCCAGTTTTTTTTAGCACATTCGGAGTTATAAATAACATACTTGGAGAAGTATGAAGAAGATGATGACTGTCTATATGTGATACTTCGATTCCAATATCTCTTACTCTCTCAATTTGGGCAATACATTCTTTTTCGATCTCCTTGGAAAGTCGAGAAGGAAGAGTCTTGTAATAAAAGGAATAGCCGTTTAATAAAAATAAACTATTCTTTTCAATGAAGTAGCCATAATCAATAAGCGGTTGTGAGTAAGTAAGTGGGGAACCATTAGTTAAATTAATGTGAACGCCAAAAGAGATATTATTTTTATAAAGATCATACAAACGTTTAGCCCCCATTAAATCCCCCATATTAGCCATAACAGTTGTACTAGTAATTTTGCCTAAAAGTATAAATTTCTCAATTTCTTGATTAACAGAAGTACTTATTCCGCAATCATCAGCATTGATGATAAGCTTCCTATCCATAGTATATTTTAGATTGAATTTTTATTAATTTTCAGCTTCCAGAGAAAAGTACGAATAATTTGATTTACGGATTGCTTTTCTTCAGATGTCAGTCCCATACAATACATCATTGCAATATATATGATTGCATTTAGTATCCCAATTAAAAGAATTCCCCAAATGCCTGTAAAACAACGAAACGAAAGGCAACATACAAAAAAAGAAATGCAGTAAGGTGGCAATACCCTGAATAGAACGAGTTTATTAAACGAACTAATTTTAAAATTGGAAATTTT
>CAZSSR010000158.1:0-653 GCA_964609605.1 uncultured Bacillaceae bacterium
TTTGTTTATTTAATCATTAATTAAAGATAAAAATCAGTTAAAAAACTATTTCAAACATAAATAAAAACGATGCAATGTAAAAATAATTCCTTTATCGCATCGTTTCCAAATTTTAAGCTAATCTAAAGATTACTCCTTTTCCGCCTTTAGGATACTCCCATTCAATATTATCGTATGGACATGCTATACGACAACTTCCACACTCGTGACATCCTTCATATCCTATAATCATTCTATCGTCCTCCCATTTATAAGCCTCAGCAGGACAAACAATTGTACATGTTTTTTCTTCACACTTTGTTTTGCATATATCAAGATCCTTAATATTTACATGTGATTCATTATCAGTTGCAAAACGTGTTAAATATTGTAACTCCTCAATACTTAGTTTTTTATTAGGTTCTGACATTATTTCATCACCTTCCATAAACGATATACATCACGCGCAGTTTTTATCATCCCTATATCTTTAACCATATCCATTACTTTCTTTTGTTTATCCCATTTTGAAACGCCATCAACTGTCATCATTTCGCTAGCTGCATTTGCAATCATCGGAAAATAAACATTAAAATATTCAGGATGAGCAGCTAGTGCATGAGTAGCATCTTTATATTTCTTCAAATCCTGGCCCACAAAACTCTTCATTAAGT
>CAZSSR010000158.1:663-3204 GCA_964609605.1 uncultured Bacillaceae bacterium
GATGATAACTATATAATATATTTTCTGAATAATCATTTAACTCTTTTGCTAAAATTGCTGTTTCTGCTGCTAAAACCCCAGATTCCATTGCAAGGTTTGAACCCTCACGATGAATCCCATTTACCAACTGTGCAGCATCACCTATTACCATGACACCATGGCCAACTAACTTCGGTATCGCATGATACCCACCCTCAGGTATAAGATGTGCTAAATACTCTTTAGACTCTCCACCCTCAATTAATTTTCGAATTATAGGGTGTTGCTTGAATGCTTCTAGTAAATCAAGTGGACGTTGATTATTCTTTGCTAAATCAGAAAGTAATGTACCTACACCTATGCTAATGCTTTCTTTATTAGTATAAACAAATCCCGTCCCGACCATTCCTTGTGTAGGGTCACCAAAAACCTCTATAGTTGCACCTTGATTTTTTTCAAGATTAAATCTGTCTTCAATTTTTTCTGCAGAAAGATTAATAACTTGCATCGTAGCTAAGGCAACATCGCTTGTTTTCAATTCCTTATGAAAACCTAATTGTTTTGCTAATATTGAATTGACACCATCCGCTAAAATAACGATATCAGCATAAAGATTTCCATCAGGTCTATCAGTTTTTATACCAATAACCTTACCATCCTCAACTATAACTTCAGTTACAACAGTCTCGTTAATTAATAGAGCACCTTTCTCTACAGCTTTCTTTGCAAACCATTGATCAAATTTCGCTCGAAAAACTGTAAAATTATTATGGGGAGGTTCAGTCCATTCTAGCCCTCTGTATCCAGCTTTTACAACAGATTGCTTTCCCAAAATCCAGTAATTCTGTTCAACAATTTGACGTTCTAATGGTGCTTCTTCTAAAAACTCAGGTACGATTTCTTCAAGTGGATAGCGATATAATACTCCACCCATAACATTTTTCGAGCCTGGGTATTCACCACGCTCTATCATAATTACTTTTAATCCAGCCTTAGCTAATGTATATGCAGCTGAAGATCCAGCAGGCCCACAACCAACAACAATAACATCAAATTTTTCAGCCATTTATCACTTCACCTCTTTCTGTAAAAGTTTTTTAAATTCTTCAGTAAATATAGGAACTATTTCAAAAGCATCTCCAACAATTCCATATGTGCAGCTATCAAATATTTTTGCATTTGGATCTTTATTTATAGCAACAACAACCTCAGAGTTTTCCATTCCAACAATATGTTGGATCGCACCTGAAATGCCGATTGCAAAATAAAGCTTTGGAGCTACAGTTGTTCCTGTCTGACCAACCTGATGATCATGACTTATCCATCCAGCCTCAACAGCAGCACGACTAGCCCCTACTGCTGCACCTAATACTTTAGCGAGATCCTTTATGATTTGGAATCCATTTTCATCTTGTAATCCTTTACCACCTGATACAATGATATCAGCATCAACAAGGCGAAGCTCCTCACCAATCTCTTGAACAACTTCAATAACCTTGGTTCTCAAATTATTTTCCTCAATACTTACAATTTCTTCTATAACTTCACCTTTACGACCAATAACTGGTTTTAAAGTTTTCATTACCTTAGGACGAACTGATGCCATCTGTGGCCTTTCTTTTTTACATATAATAGTCGCCATAATATTCCCACCCATTGCTGGACGAGAAGCTTCTAATAATCTAGTTTCCTCATTTATATCTAATCTAGTACAATCTGCAGTTAACCCAGTTTCTAAAGTAGTGGCAACAATACTTGCAAAGTCTCTACCAATTACGGTCGCTCCAAATAACAAAATTTCTGGTTTATATCTTTTTACTATTTGAACAACACCATATTGATACGCTTCAGAACGATATTGATCAAAAATAGGTCCATCTACCAAATAAACAATATCAGCCCCATATTCAAATAAGGCCTCTGATAAATTCTTAACATTATTACCTATTAAAATCCCCGCAAGCTTAACTCCTAACTTATCAGCTAATAATCTTCCGGCCCCTAATAACTCTAAGGATACTGAAGCAATTTTACCATTACGTTGCTCTATATATACACAGACACCTTGATATTCATTTATATCCATAATTATGCTCCCTCCTTAGAGAATAAACCGTGGATATTAACAAGATTGTCTATTACTTTATCCACCGCTTCTTTAGTGGTTCCCTCTATTTTCTCACCACCTGATAGTTTTGGAGGTGCAAATATCTTACTTACTAATGTGGGAGACCCTTTAAATCCTAACTTATTATTGTCAACTTCCATCTCTTTAGTAGTCCAGATAACCGGATTATATCTAGCTGCTGTTAACATATTAGGAAGTGGTGAATAACTCAACTCATTAATTTCCTTTTCTACTGTAATAAGGCATGGTAGTTTTGACTCTATAAACTCATAACCATCTTCAATTCTTCTTCGAACTTTAATAATTTTTTCTTTTGTATTAAAGCTTTCAACCTTGTCTACCTGAGTTAATCCTGGTATTCCCATTCTTCTTGCTATACCAGGGCCAACTTGTGCTGTGTCACCGTCTATAGCTTGTTTTCCAACAAAGATTAT
>CAZSSR010000159.1:0-3193 GCA_964609605.1 uncultured Bacillaceae bacterium
ATTAATAAAAGTGTAAAAGTTTATAATATTGCAGATATAAATTCATTAATTGAAATAAAAAAGGAGATAAAGGTGGTGAATTAATAGTGCTAGATTCTAAAGTAGCTATTGTAACAGGTGGCTCGCGTGGTATTGGAAGAGAAATCGTCTTAACATTAGCCGCATCAGGTGCAAATGTTGTAATAAATTATGTTGAGAATAAGGAATTGGCAGAAAAAGTTGCTGAAGAAGTAAAAGGCATGGGTAGAGATGTTCTAGTTGTTAAAGCAGATGTATCGAGTGGTGAAGATGTAGACAATTTAGTATCTGCGACTATGGAAAAATTTGGCCGAATTGATATTCTTATTAATAATGCTGGAATTACAAGAGATAATCTTTTAATTAGAATGAAGGAAGAGGATTGGGATAAAGTTATTGATACTAATCTAAAAAGCGTTTTCCTTACAAGTAAAGCAATTAGTAAAATTATGATAAAGCAAAGAGCAGGAAAGATAGTAAATATATCCTCTGTGGTTGCTTCACTTGGTAATGCAGGTCAAGCTAATTATGTTGCAGCTAAAGCTGGAGTTATTGGTCTTACAAAGACATTAGCTAGAGAGCTAGCATCAAGGAATATTAATGTTAATGCTGTTGCACCTGGATTTATTCAGACGGATATGACTGCGAAATTGAGTGATGAAATGAAGGAAAAATTGCTTGAACAGATACCGTTAGCAAGATTAGGGACTCCGAAAGATATAGCAAATATGGTTAAGTTTTTAGTATCGGATGAAGCCAGCTATATGACTGGACAATTAATACATGTTGATGGTGGGATGGTAATGTAACTAGAATTTTATAGATAAATCATTTATAATATTTCGAGAGGAGGTGAAGGGATGGATATTTTTGAAAATGTAAAAAAGATTATTTTAGATCGTCTTGATGTTGAAGATGAAAAGATTACTTTAAAAGCAACCTTCAAAGATGATTTAGGAGCTGATTCATTAGATATTGTTGAGTTGGTTATGGAGATTGAGGATGAGTTTGATATTGAAATTGCTGATGAAGATGCAGAAAAGATTGTAACAGTTGGAGATGCAGTAGAGTATATTAAAGCTCACCAATAATTACCAATAAAAGTCCCGTGAAATTTTAATTAACGGGACTTTATTTTCAATTAAAATTTCGTCTGAGAAAATCTAGGCTTAATATAAATAATAATTCAACTTTTTGTGGGGTGTATTATGAAAAGAAGAGTAGTAGTGACAGGGATAGGTGTTATTTCACCTGTTGGTAACGATATAGATACTTTTTGGGACTCAATTATAAATGGTAAATCTGGGGTAGATTATATTACTCAATTTGATACAAGGGATTACTCTGTTAAAATTGCTGCAGAAGTAAAGAACTTCCACCCAGAAGATTTTATTGAGAAAAAAGAGATAAGAAGAATGGATAGTTTTACTCATTTTGCAATAGCTGCAACGCAGCTTGCAATAAAGGATGCTAATTTAACAATTGACAGTTCAATAGCAGAACGCGTTGGAGTTTATATTGGATCTGGGATCGGTGGACTACAAACCATTGAAGCACAACATAAGGTATTATTAGAAAAAGGTCCTAAAAGAGTTTCACCGTTTTTTATACCCATGTTAATCAGTAATATGGCTTCAGGACAAGTTTCAATAATGACTGGGGCAAAGGGCCCGAATTATGCACCTATTTCAGCATGTGCTACTGGAACACACGCGATAGGGGATTCGTTTTTGATGATTGAACGTGGAGATGCTGATGTTATGATTACTGGAGGAGCTGAGGCTTCGATTACTCCTTTAGCTGTTGCAGGCTTTTCGTCAATGAGAGCTCTTTCTACTAGAAATGATGAGCCAAAAAAGGCAAGTCGTCCATTTGACAAGGATCGAGATGGATTCGTAATTGGAGAAGGTTCGGGGGTTTTGATTCTAGAATCATTAGAGTTTGCACAGAAACGAAATGCGAAGATTTATGCTGAGGTTGTGGGTTATGGCGCTTCTGGTGATGCTTATCATTTAACATCTCCAGCACCTGGTGGAGAAGGAGCATCAAGATCAATGGAAATGGCGATGAAACGAGCTAATATTAATCCAGAGGATGTTGATTATATTAATGCTCATGGCACTTCAACTGAAATGAATGATAAATTCGAAACAATGGCTATTAAGACGACGTTTGGTAAAAATGCTGAGAACATAGCGGTTAGTTCTACAAAAGGTGTCACAGGGCATCTGTTGGGCGCTGCAGGAGCTGTTGAAGGGATAGTTCTCGCGCTATCGTTAAAGAATGGAATTATTCCGCCTACAATTAATTATGAAACAAAGGATCCCGAATGTGATTTAGATTATGTTCCGAATGTTTATCGTAAAAAGGATATTAATCTAGCATTATCAAATTCGTTAGGCTTTGGTGGACATAATGCAACAATAATATTTAAAAAATATAAAGAATGATTTTCGGTGGTGAATATCCGTGTCGGTAGATTTAAAACATTTTCAGGACAGTATAAATATTTATTTTACAAATATTAATTATTTGAAACAAGCTTTCACTCATTCATCCTTCATTAATGAAAGTAGAAATAAAAAAATGGATGATAATGAACGCTTAGAATTTTTAGGCGATGCCGTATTAGAGTTAACTGTTTCTGATTATTTATTTAGAACTTTTCCTAATATATCAGAAGGGCAATTAACAAAACATAGAGCAGCAATTGTATGTGAATCTTCCTTAGTTGATTTTGCTGAATCACTTAATTTTGGTGATTATATAATATTAGGTAAAGGAGAAGAACAATCAGGAGGAAGAAATCGACCTGCTTTATTAGCTGATGTTTTTGAAGCTTTTATCGGGGTATTATATCTTGAAAAGGGTATTGATGTTGTAAAGGAATTTTTTGATGTTCATGTTTTTCCAAAAATCGACCACGATTTTTATAACCAATCCCATGATTTTAAAAGTCAACTGCAAGAATATATTCAACAAAAAAATCAGGGTACAATAACATATAATATAATTAATGAAATTGGACCAGCTCATAATATTGAATTTCACACTGAGGTTGTAGTAGATGGAGAGGTTATGGGAAAAGGAATAGGCAAGAGCAAAAAAGAATCTGAACAAATGTCAGCACAGCAAGCTTTAACCAAAATAGGGTTATAGAAACAAGATAAGTTAT
>CAZSSR010000160.1:0-3184 GCA_964609605.1 uncultured Bacillaceae bacterium
AAATCTCGATATACCTACATTTTTAAGGAATAGAAATGATTCTAATTTAGATTAATTATTTTATTAATTCAAAATCAAATCTTAAAAAATATCAAACTTTCTTGTTTGATTTTTTTAATCTAAATATTTAGATAATTAATGATATATGTTTTATCTTGATATGATATTATTTATAATGGATGTGATTTTATGGAACCATTATGTTTAGTCGATAAGGAAATTTCATATTTCACCATCACTTCTTGGATGCAATTAAATTCTAATTTGTGTGTTGGATTTTCTACTAGAAATGGAGGATACAGTAAAAAAGAATTTAGTTCGTTAAATTTGGCATTACATGTTGAAGACATTAAAGAGGATGTAATAGCGAATAGAAAACTAATTTCAAAAGTTTTAAACTTTTCATTTAATTCATGGACTTGTGCGGATCAGGTGCATTATAATAATATAAAGGTAATATCTAAAATTGATCGCGGAAAGGGACGTTGTGATCAAAACACTGCTATCCCTTTCACTGATGGGTTGGTTACTGATGTTTCAGATATATTATTAACATCTTTTTATGCTGATTGTGTTCCTATATTTTTTTTCGATCCTATTAAGAATGTGATTGGTTTAGCACATGCCGGTTGGAAGGGAACCATGTTAATGATTGGAGAAAAGATGGTCAAAACAATGCATAAAGTATATAATTCGAACATTAATGATATTAGAGTTGTTATAGGTCCTTCTATTGGACAATGTTGTTATGAAGTTGATAGTAATTTAGTTGATCAGTTATTATCCAAATTAAAGAATTTACCTAAAGGTATTATCCAAGAAAAAGGTAATGGAAAGTATTACTTGGATTTGAAAAAAGCTAATTACGTAATTATTGAAAGATCAGGAATTAAATCGAAAAATATCGAAGTTTCATCCTTATGTACTAGTTGTAGTAACGACTTATTTTATTCTTATCGAAAAGAAAAAGGTAAAACAGGGAGAATGGCTTCATGGATCGGTTTTAGGGAGGCAAATAAGTGTCATTAGAAGAAAATTATAAAATGGTTAAAGCAAGAATTAATGAAGCTTGTTTAAAAAGTAACCGCGATCCATTAGATATAAAAATAATTGCTGTAACTAAATATGTTGATTTTAAACTTACTAAGGAAGTATTAGATATTGGTCTTGAACATATTGGTGAAAATAGAATTCAAAATGCACTAGATAAATATCATGAATTGCAAGGACGAGGTATTTGGCATTTAATTGGTCAATTACAATCAAATAAAGTAAATAAGGTGATTGGTAAATTTGATTATATTCATTCGCTTGATCGTTTATCTTTAGCTAAACAAATTGATAAAAAAGCGAAACAAGACAATTATATCGTGAATTGTTTTATTCAAGTTAATATATCTGGCGAAGCAACAAAATCTGGAGTTAATCCAAACAATTTAATCGATTTTGTTAAAAAAATATCTGTTTGTAAAAACATTTATATTGTAGGTTTAATGACTATGGCTCCTTTTGTAGAAGATAAAGAATTAACTAGACCGATTTTTCAAAAGTTGAGAGAATTAAAGGAACAGTTAAATGATTTAAAATTAATTGATTATCCTATTAAAGATTTGTCGATGGGAATGTCTAATGATTTTGATATAGCAATAGAAGAAGGAGCTACTTTTATACGTATAGGTTCTGCTTTATTTAATCAATAATATATGAAAATAAAATACTTTAATAAGGGGTGTTTAAACAATGATGGGTAAAATAATGGAGTTTTTCGGACTAGAAGGTGAGGCCATTACTGAAGATTCTTCTGAATACAACGTATCAAATAAAAAAGAAAAAACATTTAACAATAAAATAATAAATGTACATAGTCAAAAAAATATTAAGATTATCCTTTATGAGCCAAATTCATATGAAGAATCGCAAACATTAGCTGATCATCTTTGCTCACACCGTTCAATTATAGTAAATCTTAGAAATCTTGATACTAGTCAAGCTAGAAGGATTGTTGATTTCCTTAGCGGTTGTGTGTATGCCCTTAAAGGAAATATTAAAAAAATTGGGGACGGTATATTTTTGTGCACACCAGATAATGTAGATATTCTAGGGGATATACCAGAAATTATAGAAATAGATTAAAAAGGGTGGAGGATGATTAAGTGTTTATAACGGATTTAATTTATGTGGTAAGGATATTTTTTGAGATTTATTCGTGGTTAATTATAGCTTATATATTAATGTCGTGGTTACCTCAAATGAAGGAAAGCCAGATTGGAGAATTATTAGGTAAAGTAGTTGAACCTTATTTAAGCCCATTTAGGAAATATATTCCTCCTATTGGTATGATGGATTTTTCTCCTATTATTGGACTTTTTGCATTGTATTTTATTGAGTATGGTGTTGTTACTGTAATACATTTTTTTGGTTGATGTAAATTATGTTATAAAAGACAGATGTGAAGAAAAAAATAAGAAAAGACAAAGGAAAATAGAAGGATTTTATTTTTGTTTGTCGAAATTGTAATAACAGTAATAATAATGTGTTTGACACAAATATGGGGGGTGTTCATGGTGCCATTGACACCATTAGATATTCATAATAAAGAATTTAGCAAGGGTTTTCGTGGTTATGACGAAGACGAGGTAAATGAGTTTTTAGATAGAATAATTAAGGATTATGAAACATTAATTAGACAAAATAAGGAATTAGAGGACAAAAACGAGCAATTAAACGAGAGGATAAGTCATTTCACTAATGTTGAGGATAGTATTAATAAATCAATATTAGTTGCACAAGAAACATCTGAAGATTTTAGAGCTAATACAAAAAAAGAGTATGAGCTAGTTATAAAAGAAGCAGAGAAAAATGCTGATCGAATAATAAATGATGCATTACTAAAACAAAAGACTATCTATAATGAAATTGAAGATATGAAAAAAAATTCTACTGTGTTTCGCACACGATTCCGTGCGTTGCTTCAGGCTGAGTTAGAAATAATAGAAAATTATAACTGGCAGAATGATAAGGATGAATAAATGTTGTTTTTTTTATAATTATTGATTTTTTTCAAAATTAAAAATATATAGCTATGATCTGTAAACGTTTATATGATAAATATTTTTAACGAGTTAGGGTCGGTGAAACCGTTATCTTATAATAAATTGGCTTATTATAGCTATTAGGGTGGTAC
>CAZSSR010000161.1:0-3182 GCA_964609605.1 uncultured Bacillaceae bacterium
TAAATTATTTTATTAATATTGCAAATTAAACTTTAAAAAAATGAGTATGTTATTAATATAGAAATAATAACATACTCATTTTTTATTTAAGTTACTAATTTATAAATTATAAATTACTTACAATCAGATTCTATCTCTCATTAAAGGAAACAATAATACATCTCTAATTGATGATTGATTTGTTAATAACATTACTATTCGATCTATACCTATTCCTAAACCACCAGTTGGTGGCATTCCAATTTCCAAAGCATGAATAAAATCTTCATCCATTACGTGCGCATCTTCATTACCTAATTCTTTTTCTACTAATTGTGATTCAAATCGTTGGCGTTGCTCTATTGGATCATTTAATTCAGTGAATGCATTAGCATGTTCTCTTCCAACAATAAATAATTCGAATCGTTCTGTAAATCTCGGATCATTAGCATTTTTCTTAGCTAGTGGTGATATTTCTATCGGTTGTCCATATACAAAGGTTGGTTGTATTAGTTTTTCTTCAACTAATTGTTCGAAAAATTCATTTACAATATGACCATATGTCATATGCGGATCAACTTCTATATGATAATCTTTAGCTAATTTATGTGCCTCTTCATTTGAAATTTCTTTCCCTAAATCGATATTCGCATATTTTTTTATAGCATCAATCATCGAAATCCTTTCCCATTTAGGTTCCAAATCTATTTCATACTCTTGGTATATAATTTTTGTAGTACCTAAAACTTTTTTTGCTACATATGCTATCGCATTTTCAGTAAGCTCCATTATTGTATTATAATCCCCATAGGCTTCATACAACTCTAACATTGTAAATTCAGGATTATGTTTCGTAGAAATACCTTCGTTTCTAAAAGTTCTACCTATCTCATAAACCTTATCCATACCGCCAACAATTAAGCGCTTAAGATGTAATTCCAACGCAATCCTTAAGTATAATTGCATATCTAATGTATTATGATGTGTAATAAACGGTCTAGCAGTAGCCCCTCCAGCTATACTGTGCATTGTTGGAGTCTCAACCTCAATATACCCTAAATTATCTAAGTATT
Source organism: uncultured Bacillaceae bacterium (assembly GCA_964609605.1). Classification (GTDB taxonomy): domain Bacteria; phylum Bacillota; class Bacilli; order Tepidibacillales; family Tepidibacillaceae; genus CAZSSR01. The sequence goes on from CAZSSR010000161.1 coordinate 1,053, forward strand.
CTCTTAAGGTGCTTATTATTTTACTCCTCAATATAAATGTTTCTCTCACATTTGTATTTACAATTAAATCAACGTATCTTTGTCTATACCTTAATTCAACATCTTTTAATCCATGATACTTATCTGGTAATGGATAAAGGGATTTCGTCAATATATGTAGTTTGCTTACTTTAATACTCGTTTCACCTTTATTAGTCTTAAAAATCTTGCCTTCAATACCAACAATATCACCTAAATCTAATAAATCAAAAGCCTCAAACTCATTTGCACTAACTAGATTTTCACGAACATATATCTGAATTCTTTTATTATTATCTTGTATATGCGCAAAACCGGCTTTCCCTTGAATTCTTTTTGACATAATTCTTCCAGCAATCTTAACATCTACATCTTTTAACTCAATTTCTTCTCTAGTATATAGGTCATAGTTATCAAGTATTTCTTTAGCACTTGAAGTCCTATTAAACTGATACCCAAATGGTTCAAATCCTAACTCTTTTAATTTCGCTAATTTTTGATGACGTAAAAGAAGTAGATCATTTAAATCTACTATCTCTTCACTCATAATATCAACCCCATATCTATAATTTACATAATATTGCTACTTCTTAATTCCTAATATCTCATATTTACTTACACCAGATGGCGCACTAACCTCAGCAATGTCTCCAATTTTTTTACCTAGTATAGCATTCCCAACAGGAGATTCATTAGATATCAAATTAATAGTTGGGTCAGACTCTGCAGAACCGACAATTGTATATTCAACTATTTCGTTAAATTCTAAATCTTTTAGTTTAACTTTTGAGCCAACACTAACTTCTTTTGTATTAACCTCATCTTCATTTATAACCTTTGCATTTCTTAGCATCTTCTCTATTGTAAGAATTCTTCCCTCAACAAAAGCCTGTTCGTTTTTCGCATCCTCATATTCAGAGTTTTCACTAATATCTCCAAAGCTTATTGCGACCTTAATTCTTTCAGTTATTTCATGTCTTTTTACTGATTTTAACTGTTCTAATTCTTCTTCTAATTTTTTGTAACCAGAAGGTGTAACAAGAACTTCTTTATTAATCATAATTATGCCCCTTTATGAATGTCTCTACATACAAATCATATGTACCAAACTTCATTTTATTAAATTAATTTTGCTAAAAATATAACAAAAAGCTTCTCTTAACCAATTAGATTAAGAAGCTTTATTAAATCCCTAAGGGGAATTAATCCCTCTATATATGAACTAAACATATTACCGAAAATCTTTATTTTTATGGCTGTATTATATTTCAATCAATTTTAATTGTCAACTATTTCCTCTAAAAACTATTTATTATATAGCATCATTACATTTGTTTCAATTTGATATATATACTCTGATAATATTCTTCTCATATCATCTTTATTATCAGTATTATTTATAGCATCACGTATTTTAGCAGACTGAGGCATACCTTTTAAATACCAACCCGCATGCTTTCTCATTTCTTTAACACCTATTACTTCTCCTTTTATTTCTATTAATCTTTCCATATGTTCAAGCGCAATATTTAATTTTTCGTGTGGAGAAGGTTCAGAAATTAATTCACCTAACGCAAGATATTTAACTGTGCGATATAATATCCATGGATTACCTAAAGCTGCTCGTCCAATCATTACACCATCAACGCCAGTTTGATCAATCATCCGCTTTGCGTCTTGAGGTGACAATATATCTCCATTCCCTATCACTGGTATGTTAACATTTTCTTTAACGTCCTTTATTATATTCCAATTCGCTTTTCCGGTATACATTTGCTCTTTTGTTCTTCCATGGATAGCTATAGCGCTACATCCAGCAGATTCCATCGCTTTAGCATTTTCTATTGCAAAAATATGCTGATCATCCCAACCAATCCTCATCTTTACTGTAACAGGTTTCTTCACAGCTTTAACTATATCTTTTATTGCATCTTCTATTTTCTTCGGTTCTAGCAGCCACTTCGCGCCTCCACCATTCTTTGTAATTTTTGGTACAGGACACCCCATATTTATATCTATTATATCGGCATCAGATTGTGTATCTATAATTTTAGCAGCCTCAACTAAACTTGTTTTATCCGCACCAAAAATTTGCATGCTTATCGGATGCTC
>CAZSSR010000162.1:0-3153 GCA_964609605.1 uncultured Bacillaceae bacterium
AAGCGGCACCAATCCTGAAATAGCGGATATGTTGATAAAAGCCTGGAAAATAATGACTGTAAATGCCATTAGTTTGGTAGATTAACAATGAACTAAGAATATACCATGACACAATTATTATAAGTTCCTCAATAAACCTTAATTCCCTCTGTACCTTAAAAATATAAAACCCAAATAGTATTGGTAATATACTTGCTATTATATATATTCTAAATAGTGATGATTGTTCTGGCTTTAATATTATTTCTAAAATACAAGACAGTATAAACAAGATGCCAATTGCCCAATTATAGATAGCTTTTACTTTATTACCTATAAACATATTGCTCACCCTTATTATATACATAAAAACCGTTCATAATAAGAACGGCGAAGGCAAGCAAAGTATAAGTTTAGCAGCCTGGCAATCTTTAAAAAGACCCATAGCTTTGCGTCCTACCTTCGCAGATAGTTTGCCCAGTCATTCTTTAGAACTATTAATTTCCAATTTCCAATCATTCTTTAGAACTATAAATTTCCTATTTATAGTATTATAATCATAATTAAATATATAAATCAAGTATTATTTTTATTTTTAAATTTTATACCAAACGACACCTATAGATTTTGGACCAACATGAGTTCCAATTACAGAACCAAAATCAGATATACTTACATCAAATTCGGAATTAATAGATCTTATTCTTTCTGCCAATTCAGCTGCTTCTTCTAAACAAGCTGCATTAACTACTGATGCCTTAATAATAGAATCATCTTTTGAATCCAATTCTATTAGATTATATACCTTTTTTAATGCCTTCTTTCTTGTCCTAATAACCTCAGAAACTTGTAATTTCTTATCCTTAAAATAAATAATGGGTTTAATTTTCAACATACTACCTACTAATAATTCAGCAGTATTTAATCTACCACCACGGTGTAAGTGTAATAAATCCTCTACTATAAAATAACTTTTCATATTTTTTATTATGTAATTAACTCTATCTACAATTTCATTTAAAGATTTTCCTTCTGAAGCCATTTTACTAGCTTCAATTACTGCGAATCCCAATCCATAACAAGCAAGCCCTGAATCAATTATCTCAATTATATTACAATCAACCATTTTTGCAGCAGAACACGAAGTATTATATGTACCACTTATTCCACTAGATAAATGTAATGCAATAATTGAATCATATTCCTTTGCTAAATTCTCATAAAGTTTAATAAATTCGCCAATCGCTGGTTGGGAAGTAGTAGGTAAATCATTATTATTTTTAATATATTGATAAAACTCTTTATTTGTAAGTTCTTGCCCTTCTTTATAACTTTCATTATTAAAATTAACCACTAAAGGTACAACGTGTATATTATATTTCTTTATAATTTCTTCTTCCAAACAAGCTGTACTATCTGTCATAATTGCTACTTTCGCCATAATTTTTCTCCTTTTTCTAATTGAACTACTAGGTAATATCCTCTATCTCACCCTCTTTATAGACCGATACTTTATTTCTCCCCTTCATTTTCGAGCCAACATATAAAGCTCTATCTGAATATCTAATAAGGTCATTCGCCGATAAAGCTGGATCAGGATAAGTCGATATACCTATACTTACAGTTATTTTTATTAAAGTCTGTTTTTCTTCGCTTAATTCTTCTTTTACATTAAATAGGTGCTTTTCTATCGTCAAACGGATTCTTTCAGCAATCTCTATTGCCAGTATATTATTAGCATCTGGTATAATTATTGTAAATTCTTCGCCACCATATCTTGAAACAATATCTTCCTTCCTAGTTAGCTCCTTAAATAGACTAGCAATCTCTTTTAATACTTCATTACCAGCTTGATGACCATAATTATCATTAACATTTTTAAAAAAATCGATATCTATCATTAAAAGACTAATATTCCGTTCCTTAATCACAGCATCATCTAATATGTCATTTAAAAAATCGGAAAATGCACGATAATTATATAATCCTGTTAATTCATCAATATAGGTCTTCTCTTCTATTCTCTGGTATGTAGTGGCATTTTTAATTGCCAAGCCTGCTTGACTTGCTAAAATATTAACGATTTCTATATCATCTTTTGAAAAACCATTTTCAATTACACTAGCGAAATTTAATATCCCAATTATATTATCTCGCCATATCATTGGAACTGATAAAAATGATTTACAGCCTTTAACACAATCACTTTCAGAAACCAATAATTCTGTATCGCCATTAATAAGCAAGGGTTTTTTCGAAGATATTACTTTATCCATCATTATTTTATCAAATATACATTCATTCTCCTTGATTGGCTTTACAAATTCATCCCCATTATTATCCTCAGATGATATTAAATTCATTCTATTGCCCTTCATAACATAGATATTACTGTAATTAAAAGGTAACACTTCTTTTAATGCCAGTTGCAAAGCAGAAAGAGTTTGTGTTGGGTGTGTTTGGGGGTGTTTTTCCGATGTGTAGGTCGTTGCTAATTGATTAAGCAATTTAATTTGTTTATGTGATTGATTAAGTTGACTATAAACCTTAAAAACGAACGTAAAAAGAATAAATTGAGAAGCTATAATTAACATCGGGAAATTTCCAAATGTCTGTTTTGCAATATACATTAATACACCGAAAGGTAGAGTAAACAGCAAGGAAACAGCATCCCATAGAATATCCCCTGAAAAAAATTTCATTTTCTTGCCAATTGTAGCCCTCTGAAAGATAAACAAAATAATATTATTTATACAAAAATAAGCAATCGCATAAAAAATAATAGGAATCAATTGATCACTAAGCTGAGAAATATTAAATCCTATATGTCCACCAGTTAAATAGAATACTGTAGCAGAAATTACCGACATCCAGATAAACATAGCTTGAATGAAGATAATTTTTGTTATTGTACGCTTTGAATCTATTATTAATAAACTTATCAATAAGCCTATTTGTACTAGCCAAGCCTCAACTACTATTCCATATTGAAGAAAGATAATAATGGATATTGCAAGTGTAAAAGTTAGGTGAGTATTGCCAACCTTAACAGGAAAGCTATTAATAATTACTAGAAATATTAAATAAATCAATAGATTAGCATAATCTCCAGGAATAAGAGGCACCCAAAATTTAATGCTAACAAATATTAACATCGCAATAGTTATTAATAAA
>CAZSSR010000163.1:0-3139 GCA_964609605.1 uncultured Bacillaceae bacterium
AACACATTCCGATAATAGGTTTTGCATATGTATTAGATCCTTCCCTATTATATATACTAGTAATAACTACTCCATTTTTCTTTTCATCTAAAAAAACAATTGAATAACTTAAATCTTGCCCTTCTTTTTCAAATGCATTATACCTAATAGTTTCAACACGCCCTTTTAAATTGCTAATCTTATCTAGAATTATGTCTAACTGAATTGAATGGTTTTTTATTTCCTTATCAATTCTTTCTGCTTCACTAATATATTTACTAATAACTGTCTCAAAGTCAGCTATTTCCCCTCCACGTGTAAACTTCTTAATTCTTTTAGATACTAAAAAAAGTTTAATTGTTATAATTATATTCCATAGCAATAAGATGACTATAAATATAACTATTACTAACATTAATTGTTCTATGTTCCTAAATAATTCCACACTCTTGCCCCCATTATTTATAAATAGTTAAATAATCAATCTATACCAATTAAATCCAATATTCTCTCTAAATCACTATCATTAAAATATTCAATCTCAATTATTCCTTTATTTTTTCCGCCCTTTATCTTTACAGATGTTTTAAATTTCTCTCGCAATTGTTCTTCAATAGCTTTATATTCATTCGTGTTTACAACTTTATTATTAGTCTTCGTTTCACGTGGAACATTTGCTCTAAGTTTTTTAATTCTTTCTTCTAAATCTCTAACACTCCATTTTTCGCTAATAGTAATCTTAGCAAGATTTAACTGTTGCTCTTTATCGTTTATTGAAATTAGAGTTCTTGCATGACCCATTGAAAGGTTTCCTGAATCTACTTCATTTAATATGCTTTCTGGTAATTGTAAAAGTCTCATATAATTCGCGACATTAGGTCTGCTCACACCTAATCTATTCGCTAATTCCTCTTGTGTTAAATTATAATTCGTAATTATTTTTTTATATGCATTTGCAATTTCAACAGGATTGAGATCCTCACGTTGTAGATTTTCAATTAAAGCAATTTCCATAACCTGTTGATCTGTGAATTTTTTCACTACCACTGGTATTGTAGTAATATCTAAAGCTTTTGTGGCCCTCCATCTTCTTTCACCTGCAACAATTTCGTAACCATTTAAAGATTGCCTAACTATAATTGGTTGTATTACACCATGTTCTTTAATTGATAACATTAATTCAGATAATTGGTTTTCATCAAAATTCTTTCTAGGCTGATAAGGGTTAGGTCTAATTTTATTAACATCTATTTCTAATACTGATTCGTTTCCATTAACTTCCATTAAAGGTATTAGGGCTTCAAGTCCTTTTCCCAGTCTTTTACTCACTTTCCAACACTTCCTTTGCTAACTCTAAATATAACTCAGCACCTCTTGATTTTAAATCATAAGCAATAATTGACTTTCCATAACTAGGTGCCTCGCTTAATCTAACGTTTCTTGGAATTATTGTATGATAAACCTTATCTTGAAAATACTTTTTAACCTCTTCAATAACTTGTATGCCTAAATTAGTTCTAGCATCAAACATAGTTAATAAAACCCCTTCAATTTGCAAGCTTACGTTTAAATGCTTTTGAACTAAGCGAATAGTATTTAATAATTGACTTAACCCTTCTAACGCGTAATATTCACACTGGATTGGGATTAAAACAGTATCAGATGCAGTTAATGAATTAATTGTTAATATCCCTAAAGAAGGTGGACAATCAATAATTATATAATCATATAAGTCTTTAATTTCGCGTAGTGCTTTTTTTAATTTTATCTCGCGAGACAGTATAGGAACTAATTCTATTTCTGCCCCAGCTAGTTGAATTGTTGCAGGTATAACATCCAGTCCTTCAACGTCTACCTTACATATAGTGTCAGTGATTGGTATTTCATTTATTAATACATCATAAATACAATTCTTTACATCCGCTTTATTTATTCCTATTCCACTTGTGGAATTACCTTGAGGGTCAATATCTATTAAAAGAACCTTACTTCCTAATTTAGCCAAGCTTGCGCTTAAATTCACGGATGTTGTGGTTTTCCCAACCCCACCCTTTTGATTTGCAATAGCTATAATTCTTCCCATTATTAAGCCACCTCTCGATTCAAGTACGTTAATATATAAAATTATTATCATGAAAATTCCATTACATTTGTTTGGTAGAAAATTAATTTATATTTGACTATGTCCTATAATAAGAATTATATAATTATACAATAAAAAAACACTTATTTAAATTGCGATTTTAAATTCATTATATTTATATTATAATTATTTCCTTGGAATTTTAATAACAATTTCATAATAATCGTCTAAATCTCTTTCACTAGTTTCTATACGAATGCCCGTTTCCAAAACCATATCTATAGATTTGCGTATTGTATTAACAGCAATTCTTGAATCTCTTGAAAATGTCATTATTTTAGATTTTGGCTTTTTTTCTACAATTTCCTTATTTAATATTTGTTTAATTCTATCCTCAGTTTGTTTAACATTTAAATCCTTCTCTATTATTTCATATAACATTTTTTCTTGTAAAACTTGATCATGTATAGATAATAAAGCTCGCGCATGTCTTTCAGTTATCTTCCTTTTCAATAATTCGCTTTGTATGCTTTGAGGCAAATTTAATAATCTTATTTTATTTGCTATTGTTGATTGGTTCTTACCCAATCTTTGTGCAAGACTTTCTTGAGTTAAATTGTGTATTTCAATCAGTTTTTGATAGGCAACCGCCTCCTCAATCGCTGTCAACCCCTCACGTTGTAAATTTTCTATTAATGCTATAGAAGCTGTCTGAGAGTCATTATATTCTTTTACGATAGCTGAAATAGTATTTAAACCAATTTTCTTTGCAGCTCTCCATCTTCGTTCACCCGCAACAATCTCATATCTATTATCCATTGATAAACGCACTATTATTGGTTGAATAATTCCATGAGTTTTTATTGTTTTACATAATTCATCAATTTTTTCATCATCAAAAACAGTTCTTGGTTGATAAGGGCTTGGATTGATTCGATCAATAGGAATCTGCTTGATTTCCTCCGAATCAGGTTCGTTTATACCTAATAATCGTGAAATTGGATCCTTCATAAAATCACCGCCGATGTGTAATTGTTTGTTTCTTTACATTCTATTTCCGTTAAATAAAACCCTTTA
>CAZSSR010000164.1:0-3091 GCA_964609605.1 uncultured Bacillaceae bacterium
AACATAACGATTCAAATATCTTATGTCTAGGTGGAAGGACTATTGGATTGTATCTAGCTTTAGAAATAGTACGAATATGGCTGCAATCAGAATTTGAAGGTGGTCGCCATGAAAAGAGATTAGCGAAGATTAGTAAATTAGAGAATGGTGATAAATAATAATTATGAATTCAGTAAATATCAATTATCAATTAAATACAGCAATTACCGAATTACTAAAAGCATATCCATTAAATAATGATAATTTACTAGTTGTCGGTATTAGTACAAGTGAGGTTCTTGGTAAGAAGATTGGAACTAATAGTAACGAGGATATAGCGAGAGAAATATTTGAAGTATTAATAGAGTATCGTGAAAAATATGGTTTTCATTTAGCTTTTCAAGGATGCGAACATATTAATCGAGCCTTGGTAGTAGAAAAGGATAATGTAAAAAAATTCGACTTAGAAATTGTATCAGTTGTTCCAGTTCTGAGGGCTGGCGGTGCAATGGCTACTTATGCTTTCAAATACCTTAGCGACCCAGTTGTAGTTGAATATATAAAGGCGGATGCAGGCATAGATATCGGTGATACATTTATTGGAATGCATCTAAAGCATGTAGCAATTCCATTTAGATCATCAATAACAAATATTGGACAAGCACATCTCTCCATGGTAGGTACCAGACCAAAGCTGATTGGCGGAGAACGTGCTTGTTATAATGTGGATAATTTCTAATACAAACAAAAATATCAATTACAAATGGGGGAGTTAATAATGAAAAACTTGAGAAAAAATGATCCGAAAATTGCTGAAGCTATTGATTTGGAGCTTAATCGACAACGCACAAAAATTGAATTGATTGCGTCAGAGAATTTTGTAAGTAAGGCTGTTCTTGAAGCTTTAGGAACAGTATTAACAAATAAATATGCTGAAGGCTATCCGAGCAAGAGATATTATGGCGGCTGTGAATTTGTTGATATTGTTGAAGACATTGCAAGAGATCGAGCGAAAGAAATATTTAATGCTGAGCATGCTAATGTTCAGCCTCATTCTGGTGCGCAGGCAAATATGGCAGTTTATTTTTCTGTGTTAAAGCCAGGTGATACAGTCTTAGGAATGGATCTATCACATGGAGGGCATTTAACTCATGGAAGCCCTGTTAATTTTTCGGGAGTTCTATATAACTTTATATCCTATCTAGTTGATAAAGAAACAGAGGTTATCGATTATGAGAAAGTTAGGGAGTTAGCTATTGCGAATAAGCCAAAATTAATTGTAGCAGGAGCAAGTGCATATTCTAGGATTATTGATTTTAAAAAGATTAAAGAAATTGCTGATGAAGTTGACGCTTTATTTATGGTAGATATGGCACATATTGCAGGATTAGTAGCCGGAGGTCAACATCCTAGTCCAGTACCCTATGCAGATTTTGTTACCACAACAACACATAAGACATTGCGTGGTCCACGAGGTGGTATGATTTTATGTAAAGAAGAATATGCAAAAGCTATTGATAAAGCTGTATTTCCTGGAATTCAGGGAGGGCCATTGATGCATGTGATTGCTGCAAAAGCGGTTGCGTTTGGTGAAGTATTACAACCTGAATTTAAAAAATATACAGCTGATGTAGTTGATAATTGCAAAAGACTAGCACAAAGATTAACAGAAAAAGGATTTAGAATAGTTTCTGGTGGAACGGATAATCATTTAATATTAATTGACTTAACAAATATGAACATAACAGGAAAAGATGCCGAACATATACTTGATGAGGTTGGGGTTACATGCAATAAGAACACGATTCCATTTGAACAGAAAAGTCCTTTTATAACAAGCGGTATAAGAATCGGTACAGCTGCAGTAACATCAAGAGGAATGGGATTAGAAGCAATGGAGGAGATAGCGAATATTATAGAAATGACAATCAAAAATCCTAACGATCAAGAAATTTTTGCGAAAGCAAAAGAAAGAGTTAGTAAACTTACAAGCAAATACCCTTTATATGAATAATTAATAATAATATTACATAGAAATGGGAGAGTTGAAATGTCAATGTTATATGTATTTGATCACCCTTTAATTCAGCATAAATTATCATTTATTAGGGATGAGAACACAGGGACTAAGGAATTTCGAGAATTGGTAGATGAAGTAGCTACTTTGATGGCTTATGAAATAACTAGAGATTTACCTCTAAAAGAAGTAGAAATTACAACGCCTATTTGTAAGACAGTTGCTAAAATAATAGACGGAAAAAAAATTGGAATAATTCCAATTTTACGTGCTGGCTTAGGAATGGTTGATGGAATATTAAGAACAATACCCTCTGCAAAGGTTGGACATATTGGTTTATATCGGGACCCTGAGACATTAAACCCTGTTGAATACTATATAAAATTACCTCCAGATATCGCTGAACGTGATTTAATAATAATTGACCCGATGCTAGCGACAGGAGGATCAGCATCAGCAGCAATTCAATTACTTAAGAACAGAGAAGCTAAAAATATTAAGCTTATGTGTTTAATAGCAGCACCCGAGGGAATAAAGCGAGTTCAAAACGATCACAGCGACGTAGATATATATGTTGCTGCAGTTGATGAGAGATTGAATGAGCATGGTTATATAGTTCCAGGATTAGGAGATGCTGGAGATAGATTATTTGGAACCAAGTAGGGAGCATAATATGAATAATAAGATAAAGGTATTAACGATTTTTGGTACAAGACCTGAAGCGATTAAAATGGCACCTCTAATAAAAGTATTACAAAATAGAGAAGAAGATTTTGAAAGCGTTGTTTGTGTTACTGCTCAACACAGAAAGATGCTTGATCAAGTTTTAGAGGTTTTTAAGATTACTCCTGAATATGATCTTAACATAATGAAGGAACAGCAAACCCTTGTTGATATATCTATTCGTGCTTTAGGTGGCTTAGAGGATGTTATTGCTAAAGAAAAGCCAGATATAGTACTAGTTCATGGTGATACTAGTACTACATTTTTGGGAAGTCTTGCCGCATTTTATCAACAAATTCCTGTAGGTCATGTCGAGGCGGGTCTTAGAACATGGAATAAAAACTCACCATTTCCAGAAGAGATTAACCGTCA
>CAZSSR010000165.1:0-3076 GCA_964609605.1 uncultured Bacillaceae bacterium
GCTTAATTTTCATAATAGCATCTTTTTTAATAAGAAAACTATTTTCTATCTGTTCTAATCGTATTTTCTTGCTTTGTTTACTTTGTTTACCAGTATCCTTAGTCCGTTCTAAACAATCAATCACAGGTATTCCAGTTAACTCGCTTAATATGTTCGCCATTAATTCGGATTGATTAAAACCTCGTTCTAGTAATCTATTATTATGCATTGGAACAAATGTTAAAACCCTTATATCGATGCTTTTATAAAAGCAATCATAGGCAATCTTTAATAAATAGCTAAACTCTTTTGCAAGACTCTGTTTTCCTCTGTACTTATATACTGCAAGATGCTTTTTCAAATAACTATTATATAACAGAGCACTCCGATTATAGATTAAATTCCTATCCTTAACATTTTTGCAATCCTCACATGCTGGATTATTATCGTCAGAATTAAAATGCTTCTTATCTAAAGGCTTATGACAATATAAGCAATATGGTGAAGTTGGAATCTCTAATTCATTTTTACAAGAAAGACATATACTTGATAAGCTATATATTCTATCTAATACGTACTCCTCAGATTTAGAAACGCTACTATTATTAGTGCTATTCGTACAAAACGAACATTTATTGCTTGGTAAAAATAGTCCTTTTATATATTTATTAAACATTTTTATCAACTCAATTATTTATATTACATATCTATTGTAAATACTAATTTATATTTACTAATATTTCAAGAAATTTCTTGCCGATAATTAAAAACTAGAAAAGATGTTTCTCATTAATATCCTTATTACTTTTTGCATGCTTATTCATCCTATTGATTTGCTTAATACAACCCGCAATATCTCTAGTCATATATTCGGCTAAAAACCAAACTAATCCACTTGGATGTTCTACTGATCTCCCAACTCTTCCCGCAATTTGAACCAATGTAGCTTCATCAAATACATTTTTTTCAGCATTAATTACTAGGACATGTAGATTTGAAAAGGTAACACCTCTTTCAAGAATAGTTGTCGTAACTAAAAAGCGAATTTTATTTGTTTTAAACAAACTTATTTTCTCATTTCTTTTTTGATCATTAGCGTGAATTCCTGCTATGCTTTCACCATTAAACCACTCCTGCAATTTATCAGCCCATGCTGAGACGTCCTTTACCCATGGTACAAAAATCAGCCCATTCCCTTCCCTATCTTTTACTTCATTAATGAATTTACTAAATATTGAAAATGGATTATCTCTTTTTAGTAACTGCTCGCTTTTTGGTATGAATTTTATTATTGGCACTGGTAAAGGTTCCCCATGATATCTAGCCGATAAAACTAGATAAGCAATTGACTGTTTTTTTAAGCTTTCTAACCATTCTTTTGGCGGTGTTGCAGTCATAAAAATAGTTTTTGCTTCGACTTTTAATGACCTCTTTACGAAATATTGAAGGTCTTTATCATTTTGAAACGGATAAGCATCCAATTCATCAATAATGACTAAATCAAAATATTTGAAAAATCGTATTGTCTGTTGAACAGTCGCTAAATAAAGATTCCCTTCCATCCACTTCTCTTTGCTTTCATTATAGAGACTTATCACTGTAACTTCTGGAAAAGCGTCTTTAAATCTAATAGTTAAATCCCTAATAACATCCTTTCGCGGTGCTGTAAATAATACTTTCTTTCCTTTTTCTAATGCCACCCTTATAGCTGGAAATGTCATTTCTGTTTTACCTGCACCTGTAACAGCCCAAACTAAAAAATCCTTGCTCTGTTTATCTTCAATAAATTCAACTAATTTATTTGCTATAAATAACTGAGCTTGGGAATACTTAATTGATTTGTTTGATACTATGGGAATGATTTTATGAGGGGAGGTTTTCGAAAAATTTTGTTGAAAATATAATAATGGAATACAGGATTTGCTTCTACCTTGGATGATACAATTCTCGCAAGTTGCACAATAGTCCTCACATAGTGAACATGACTGAATAATTATATCCATACTTGAACCGCAACGATTACATATATTATCTTTTAGTATTTTCATTCTTTTAATACTATAAGGGTAGGAAACGCTTGAATCGATTTTTATATCTTCTAATAAATATCCTATTTGGATTAATCTATTAAGTTCAATATCATTGTTGCATAAATTAGGTACTTTTAATATCAATTGTGTTAGTTCATCTAATAAAAGCAGTCTCCCTTCAAGTTGACTATAGCTGGATACTTTCCATAATTGATATCCTGATAAAATTACATTAAACCCACTTGTCGTGGGTTTTTCTTTTAATACTAGTCTATTTGTAGTTAAATATGAGCTAACACTTGAGGTATTCTTTTGAAAAAAATCTACTAATGCTAAAGCATGAGCAATTGAAAATTGATCATCGATAACAGAAATATTATATATCCTTTTATGAAACCAATAGGCTTTATCAACTTCAATATCACTTGATATATTCCATATTATATTACCGTTTTTTTTTAATGAATATACTTGAAATTTCATAATATTATCCGTTATTCTTTTTAATACAAGCTCGACAATTATTAAATGATTGTTTTTTATTAAATTTATATTCTTTCTTTAAAAGCTCTATTACAATTTGAACAAAAACCATAATTGTTGAAGCGAAAATTACTTGATAAATTTTAAACAAATAAATATCTCCCATTAAAATTAACCACATTGAAGCTAAAATAAAGATAGTTATGGCTACGCCCTCTCTTCGCGAAAAATTAATTACTGAATGTAAAAAAGGAAGAAGAAATGCATAAGGAAATAATATGCTGTTATAAGAACCGCTACAATAGAGTGTAATAATAACGATTATTACAAAGAAATAATAATAGATAGGTAGTTTATGTCTATTTATATATTTTAAATCCTTAACATTTATATATAGCAAAAAGACCGTAGATATACTAACAACGATAATTAGCAGTACTTTCCCGGTGCTATTAACTTGAAGTATTGCTAATATTGTAGATGCGAAATAGAGAAAAATTAAGATAATATTTACTTTATTAAGCTTATTTATTTGAGATTCCATCATCAATATCTCCCTTGAGGTATGATTATTTATCTCTATC
>CAZSSR010000166.1:0-3057 GCA_964609605.1 uncultured Bacillaceae bacterium
ATAAAATTGCTGCAAAACGAATAACAGATATAACTCAGAGGCGTTAAGTCTAAGAGGGTTTATTTGAGTTAAATTAATGACTAATATTAAGGCCTATATGATAAACTTATATATATGTAGCAAAAAAAATATAAAACAACATTGTTAAAACAATTATAGTTATAAATGTGTTAAAAATGGGGGTGGATTTTTTGACAGGTAATATAATAGGTGTTATTATATCAATCATTTTTGTGGTCCTTGTTCTAGTCGCGTCAGAAGCAATTAGAAAGATAGGAAGCTTCTCAACAGAATTTACTAGGAAGTTTGTCCATATTGGAGTTTCTCATTGGTGGCTAATTGCAATGTTTTTAATTGATGATATTCGTTATGCCCTTATTCCACCAGTCATTTTTGTGCTATTGAATTATTTTTCCTATAAAAAAGACTTGATTAAAAGTATGGAACGAAGAACAGATAGTAGCGATTTAGGAACGGTATATTTTCCTATTTCTCTTATAATATTAATACTGCTTACTTGGGATGGTGGGTTTTTAGGTAATGATTTAAAATATTTAGGGGCACTTGGTATATTGATTATGGGTTATGGTGATGGATTTGCTGCTGTAATAGGAAAAAAATATGGACAAATGAAATATAAGGTTTTAGGCAAAACGAGAACTATTGAAGGATCTATAGGAATGTTTTTCTTTTCATTTGTTGTTTCAACGATAATCTTGGGTATTATGCTTGGATTTGAGCTACAGATTATTCAAATAAGCTTTATTATAGCAGCTTTAGCTACTTTAGTTGAAGCTTTCACGCCTAATGGGTTTGATAACTTGACTGTACCAATAACATCAGCTCTTGCAGGTTATTTGCTTATATATATTATAGTTGATCCGTCCTTGTTTATGTTTATATTTATGGCTTCAATTGGTTTTATACTAAGCTTTGTTATCGCTTATGCAGCTTACCGCAAAAATTCTTTAACTATTAGTGGGACGGTAGGGGCTACTCTATTAGGAACAACAATCTATGCTACTACAGGTATTTATGGTTTTGCTTTGATGATATTATTTTTTCTTTCTTCTAGTGTTTTAAGTAGTTTCAAGAAAAAGAATAAAGAAGAAGTTGCTAAAAATTTTAATAAAACCGGTCGAAGGGATATATTCCAAGTATTTGCTAATGGAGGAGCAGGTTTAATCCATGCGATTTTATTTTATATAACTAATAGTCCTCTGTTTTTAATTGGTCTAGCTACTTCTTTTGCAGCTGCTAATGCTGACACTTGGGCTACTGAATTAGGCATATTAAATAAAAGAAACCCTATTTCTCTTCGGACTTTCAAGCCTGTGGCTAAAGGAACTTCAGGAGCAATTAGTTTCTTAGGAACTATTTCATCTTTCATTGGGTCAATGATAATCGGATTATTTTCTGTGATAGGTTTAGTATTTTTAAATAATACCGAGCTTAGCTTGGGATATATTAGTATCTTTTTACTTGTAACATTTGGAGGCTTTATAGGTGCTCTAATTGATTCTATATTAGGTGCTACTGTACAGGGTATTTATTACTCTGACGAATTACAAAAAGAAACGGAAAGAAAAGATTACAATGGCAAGCCAAATCGCCTAATAAGAGGATTTGCATTTGTAAATAATGATTTGGTAAATTTTTTAAGCATAGCTATTGCTAGTGTAATATTATTAGGTTTTATCTAAAAGAATAGTTAACAACTAAAAAATTTGCGGAGGTTGAAATATTGTTTAAAAAAATTATTTCCATCGTTAGTATGTTAGTAGCAATTGTTTTGATGATAACACCATATGGTGTAGCTATGAAATTTGCTTCTAGTCCGACCGATAGAGTGACTAAATATTATTCATATTTTGATATGATACATTTAGGATTTGGTAATTGGTTTCCGATTATAACAGTGGGTGTAACAATAATTATTGTTTTAATACTAATCATTGATTCTAAAAAGAGAGATTTACGAAAAATAATTAAAAATTTATTTATAATAGGTATTGCTTCTATATTATTATCATGGATAACCTTTGGTACATTTACTTTTATCAGTCTTTTCATATTGATAATATATAGTCTTGTATTTGCATTTCAAATGTTATTTGATAAAACGAATGGCGATTGTTTGTACAAATTCGTGGTCATGTGATGCAAAGATGATTGAGCCAGTGAAATTAATTAGTTCATCGTTTAATGCTGTGATAGATTCAATAATCGGTGGGGTCTGACCCCTTAAAATGACCCCTTGCTACATTTTGTTGAGACTGTGAAAATATACATCGTATTGACAATGTATATAGATAGATATACAATGTATTAAAAGGAGTGATTAATATGGCTCAAATAAATATTCGTATTGATGATAACTTAAAAGAGAAGGCAGAGATATTATTTGATGAATTAGGATTGAATATGTCGACAGCTTTTAATATTTTTATTCGTCAAAGTATTCGCCAAGGATGTATACCTTTTGAAGTAACAACACAGGTAGATCCATTTTTTAGTGAATCTAATATGAGAACTCTTAAAGAATCTATTAAAGAAGCGGATGAAGGAAAATTCGTTTCAAAATCTATTGAAGAATTAAAAGTAATGGAACAATGAAGATTAATTTTACAGAAATAGCTTGGAATGATTATACTTATTGGCAAGGTCAAGATAAAAAAACAATAAAGCGAATAAATCAACTCATACAAGATATTGATCGGAATCACAATGAAGGAATAGGGAAACCTGAAACACTTAAGGGTAATCTATCTGGATGGTGTTCACGCAGAATCGACAGCACAAATCGTCTAGTATATCGAATTCACGATAATATAATTGAAGTATCCCAATGTAGGGGACATTATGATGATAAATAATTAACGATTTCTAATGTACTCAACAATAATAAAGCCTGTTAAGTTTTAATTAACAGGCTTTTGATATTAATTATTTAGTTCTAGATATTCGTCGTAGGTCATTTTTTTGTCTATTATGCCATTTGGAGTGATCTCTATGATTCGATTGGCGATTGTTTGTACAAATTCATGGTCATGTGAT
>CAZSSR010000167.1:0-3049 GCA_964609605.1 uncultured Bacillaceae bacterium
ATGAAAATGCTATCTCCAGGTAGCCCTATGCATCTCTTCGTGTATACATGATTAATTCTGAAACTTACTTTATTCCATGATTCATCAAGAGGGAAATTAAATACTATTATGTCATTGTATCTAATACTTCTGAATCCTTTAATCCTTAAAGATTTCAATGGTTTTTCGGAATTGAAATCAAAACTTTTGTAAATTCGCGGCCCGAATATCAACTTGTTTACGAATATTTTATCTTTGGGACATATTGTAGGGTACATAGAGGGTGTACTTACTATAAACCTATCAAAAACAAATATCCTTATTATAAGAGATAGTATTAATATTATTACTCCGGATAAAAGTAAAAACAAAATAAGATTAACTACTTTCGACTTAAATCTGGTTAAATGAAATCGACTCATTTGATTTGGTTTAATGTATTAAGAAGCTTGCAGATTTCTTCTTTCATCTCTTTTATTGCATTGGAACTTACTTTTGGGTTAAAATTATGTACAATATCTGCATATTCAATAAATTTATCTCTTTGATTGGTATCATAATAAAGTTTTGCTAACAGATAAAGAGGATAAAATCGATTTGGCACAGCATAGAAGGCACGCATATATGCTTTTTCTGCTTCAAGATTTAAACCCATAAGTTTATAATTATTTCCGATTACATTATAAAACATAGGATCACTGCTTATTTTGGTTCCCATATAAAGTATCTTGTTACTTTCTTGAAATTTCTTTGTTTGATTTAGAACTCGTCCATATTCAAACAGAAACCTTTCCTGATCTTGTAGATCATCGAAAAGAGATGCATAATTATCACACACATCGTCAAAGTGCTGTGTATTATACAATCTTTGAATATCCTCCCATTTATGGTATGCCCTGTACATTTCTTTATCGTTTAACAATTGATTACCAGAAACAAATATTCCGATTGTCAACAGTATAAAAAAAACAATTCTATTTATATTTTTGTTTTTTATGAAAATGCATGAGCAATCCACAGAGGCAGCAAAGAGAATGAAAATAATGGATAGAGGTAGAACATTTAAAGGATATGATGTTAAGGAAAAGGTCAATAATGCTAAAAATGGGTATAGTAATTCGGATTTCGTCTTATAAAGGCCTTTTATTATAAAAGAGATAAAGAATAAAAAAATAAGTAAAGCTGGGATTCCAGCTTCTGCGGCTAATTGAAGATAATCGTTGAAAGCATATTGTGGTACTCCGGATACCTTAACGTCTCGTTGGCTAAATTCTCCTTTTTCAAAATATTCTGCCTGTTTGTTCCCATAGGCACCACCAAACAACCCGAAACCCACACCAGAAAAGGGATTTTCTTTGATTAAAGAAATACTGTTTTTCCAAATCAAGATTCTTCCATCAGCAGAATCTTTTTTTAACAAATACATACCTAAACAAAGTGATGAAATAATAGTTATCGTTAAGATAATTAATACTATAGATCTTAATAAATTTTGAGCAAGATACTCTTTTAGAGAGTGAACAAATTTAGTCTCTCTAAGAAATACAACTACAAAGACAGCAAATATTGATATCCATGCTGACCGGCTCATTGTTGCCGGAGTAAGTAAGAAACAGGATAATGCACATATAGTTGCTATCCAAAAGGATAATGATTTTAAATATTTATTTGACTTGTAATCAAATTTTAATAATAAACTGACTGCAAGGACTAATGCCATAGCAATGAAAGCGGAAAAAGGCCCGGGATTTAAAAAAGACCCCGTTACTTTAAATCTAGATAAATATGAGGGATAAATATCAAATAATTGTAAAAAACCTAATATCGATTGTGAGATTCCACAAACCAACAGGCATAGAATAATGATTTTCTTGCCAATCTTATTGTGTGAGCAGGTTATTCTGAAGCATATGTATAACAATGAAAGGAGTAAAAAAATCGTATAACGGTATTCTTGTTTTTCACCAAACAGCTTATAATTCGCAGAAATCAAAAATGCAAAAACAATCCATAACAAATCTTGTAAGGAAAACTTTACTTTGCTTATATAAATCAAGAAAGGAAGAGTTAAAACGTTTATTATAAACATTATTATCGAAAAATACTCCCGTTGGGCGGCAAATGTACTTTCCGGATATCCTCTTGAGGTAACAAAAAGCGTAGTTATGCTACTAATTGTAAATAGTAGTCCCGGGAAAAGAAAATAGTTATAACTGTGTTCTTTCAAAGGGTTGGAATATAGATAGTAAAAGAAAAATCTAATATACAGATTTTTTTGTATATTCTAAATTATGAATAAGCTAGGTCTTTGCTTATAACCTAGCCATACTTACATACATTTTTTTAAAATTATAACAATTGATCGATAAATTTTTATAATAGATATTAAGTATTCAGCAAATTGTAAGCATGTGGTCAGCATTCTGTGTGCAAATATTATAAATAATTATTTTATACTTACATCAAATTTGCAATATGGTGGCATTCATTATCTTGTAGATATTTTTTGTATCAATATTAAAACGATTTAAAAAATAGAAAATGTCAATTGTTTACAAACAACTGAAAGAATATTGAGCATATTTATTAGGGATTTATCTGTTTTCCTAATCCACTTCTTTTGAGACTAATGTTGTTACCGCAGTATTAATGGGCCGCAAAAGAGAAAAGTTGTTAAAGAAATAATTATATTATTTCTGGATATGAAGATATTAGAATTTATAATGTTAAGCAGATTATGCCTTTTATTTTCTTGGTTAGATAGGAAAGTGTGTCACGATGTAGCTATGAATTTGATTTAGAACGGAGTAATAATTAATAATTGTTTAAATAAGATGATACAAAGACTCTCATATTTAATATTACTGGCAACCATCCTGATTTCATGTAACCCAAATAATAATGATTTGCTGAACGACCTGACAAATATTGTTGGAAAAGAAGTTAATATTCCAGAAGGACTTGTCCCGATTAATTTCCCCGATAGTATTAAATCATCTAGTTTCAAAAGTAGCTATAAGTATAAAATTGTAGTTTATATTGATTCAATGACTTGTTCTGAGTGTAAACT
>CAZSSR010000168.1:0-3045 GCA_964609605.1 uncultured Bacillaceae bacterium
CCAATTGCAAAGAAAATAAAATCAGAGATACCTTTACATTTTAGCTCGGAAACTATGGTTACTAATTCGCAAATGATTAATTTTTGGGCGAATAAAGGAATAGTGAGGGCGGAGCTTGCTAGAGAGCTTTCCTTAGACGAGGTAATGAAAATAAAGAAAAATGTAAATATCGAAATTCAGATTCAAGTACATGGATTTACATCGATTTTTCATTCAAAACGAAAACTTTTAACAAGCTATCTCAGTCATCTTGAAAGAGAAAATATTGAAGAATTAATCAAGGATGAATTATTTTTAAAAGAACATAAACGTCCAGATAATAGATATCCAATTATTGAGGATAATCAAGGAACACATATCATGAGTGACCAAGAAATATGTATGATTAATTATATCCCTCAAATAATTAATGCGAAAATTGATAGCATAAAGATTGAGGGTGTTTTACACCAAACAGATTATTTAGTGAAAGTTACAGAAATTTACCGTCAAGCTATAGATAAATCCTATGCTGGAGAGTGCATTGATGGTTTAGATGAGCAAATTATGGCGATTCAGCCCAAAAACAGACCTTTAGGTACAGGATTTTATTTTAAAGAACAGATTTATTAATATTAGCAAGAAGGGTTTTATATGAAAAATATTATAAAGGACGAAAATCATTTAAATAAAGTAGAACTTTTAGCTCCAGCTGGTAATCTAGAGAAATTAGAGTTCGCAATCCGCTATGGTGCAGATGCAGTTTATCTTGGTGGGCAACAATTTGGATTGAGATCGAAGGCTGGTAATTTTTCATTTGACGATATGGATAAGGGTATTGATTTTGCTCATAAAAATGGAGCTAAGGTATATGTTGCAATGAATATTATTGCTCATGATGAGGATTTAAAGGGTTTAGAGGATTATTTGTATACAATAAAAAGCATTGATGCTGATGCTATTATAGTAGCAGATCCAGCAATAATTAGCATTGCCAAAAAAACTGTCCCCGATTTAGATATTCACTTAAGTACACAAGCTTCAACAACTAATTGGCGTTCAGTGCAATTTTGGAAGAATGAAGGGCTTACCAGGGTTGTATTGGCACGCGAATTATCCCTGCTTGAGATACGGGAAATTAAAGATAGAGTAGATATTGAGCTAGAAACTTTTATTCATGGAGCAATGTGTAATTCATATTCTGGTCGATGTGTCTTATCTAATCACATGACTAATCGTGATGCCAATCGAGGTGGTTGTGCTCAATCTTGTAGGTGGAATTATGACTTATTTAAAAGCGAGAACAATGATATACCATTGTTTAAAGAGGGCGATAATCCATATACAATGAGTTCTAAGGACCTGAATATGGTTGATAAGGTAGATGAGATAATTGAGGCCGGAATTGACTCCTTGAAGATTGAGGGAAGGATGAAAAGTATTCATTACGTTGCAACTATTGTTAATACCTATCGCCATGCAATTGATATGTTTTATGCTAAGTTAAATGATCATACCATTGATTCTAAATTATATGATGAGGTTCTTAAGGCGAGTCACAGACCTATTTTTAATGGATTTTATTATAAACCTCCTAGCGAGGATGGGCAGATATATGGAGAAGAGCCGAAGATAAGAAGATATGATTTTGTGGGTATGGTTTTAGATTATGATATGGAAACAAAAACAGCTACAATTCAACAAAGAAATAATTTTAAGGTTGGACAGGAAATAGAGTTTTTCGGTCCAGATACAAAATTTATGCAGACTATAAATTATATTGAAGATAAACAGGGAAATTCAGTTGAGGTTGCAAGACATCCACTTCAAATTATTAAAGTAAAGGTAGATAATCCAGTTAAAATATATGATATGATGCGGAAGGAGAATTGAATATGCAAAAACCTGTTGTTATTGGTGTAACTGGTGGGACGGGATCGGGGAAAACTACTGTTACAAAACGAATATTAAAGGATATACCTGATCAACAAATACTAGTTATTGAACAAGACTCTTACTATAAAGATCAATCTCATATGCCTTTTGAGGAAAGAATAAAAACCAATTATGATCATCCATTCGCATTTGATAATGATTTATTTATTAGACAACTTAAAGATTTAGTAAATAATAAAACTATTAACAAACCAGTCTACGATTATAAAATACATACACGTAAATCAACAACGATTACTGTAAAGCCAGCAGATGTAATAATTGTTGAAGGCATTTTAATTCTTGAGGATAAAAATTTACGCGATTTAATGGATATTAAGATATTTGTTGATACCGATGCTGATGTACGATTTATTAGGAGATTATTAAGAGATATTAATCGACGTGATAGAACTATGGAGTCAGTAATTAATCAATATTTATCAGTTGTAAGACCTATGCATTTAAGATTTGTAGAACCTACAAAACGTTACGCAGATATTATTGTCCCAGAGGGTGGAGAAAATGAAGTAGCCATTGATTTGTTGGTAACAAAGATAAATACAATATTTGAAAAACGTTATATTAAGTAAAAACAAGTAAATATATTCAGTTTGGCTGTTTATCCATCTCAAAATGTGGTGAAGATGTTATTAACACATTATAGGGGAGGATATTTTTGAGGGATTGTTAGTTTTTTTGCTGACATTAGTGCGGAAATGGTGTATCCAATTATACCGCTGTATTTAACTTCGGTCTTTGGAGTAACATCTGCACTAATAGGTATTGTATAAAATTGCATTAATAATGGTTCGATCATGGGTAGGTATTATGGGCGCCAGAGTTATTGATAGAATAGGCAAAGGAATCAGGACAACACCACGGAGATGTGATGGTAAGCGAAAGCGCAGGAAAAGGACGAATTGGAATGGCATTTGGTTTTTGCATGTCATTAGTTGCAACCTGTTTACTTTTTTTCTTGATGAAAGGGGAAAAGAGTGTCAGGCAAGTTAGTTAGTCAGTAATAAAATGTGTGATTAATTATTTCAAATATTTTATATTTATATACGACAAGTAGGGAATCGGTAATAATTGATGTAAAGCTTAATATTTAAGAATAAAGAATAAGGA